>JAFUTM010000314.1 GCA_017484235.1 Selenomonadaceae bacterium | reverse complement strand
GTATGTGCAGCCAAATAGCCTGGCTGAAGAACTTGAACTTAAAGCCGGTGACAAAATCATTGAGATTAATGGCCGCAAGCTGCGAGATATTATAGATTTAAGTTTTGAACTTGCTGATGAGGAAATCGAAATGTTAGTTGAGCATTCCGACGGCCAACGTGAGATTATCGCATTTGACAAAGACGCTGATGAAGAATTAGGCGTCGAATTTGAGTCTGCAGTATTTGACGGTATTCAACGCTGCAAAAATCATTGTATATTCTGTTTTGTTGATATGATTGCTCCACAAATGCGGCGTACTTTGTCAATTAAAGATGACGACTATAGAATGTCATTCTTATATGGAAACTTTATCACGCTGACCAACTTAAACGATAGTGATTATAAACGCATTAAACAATATCATTTATCGCCTCTATTTGTATCAGTACATACAATGAATTCAGAACTTAGAGTAAAAATGCTTAGAACACCGCTTGCTGCAAACATCTCTGCCGATTTAGACAAGCTCGAAGCTGCCGGAGCGGACTATCATACTCAGATTGTACTTTGTGCAGGGCTAAATGACGGTGATGAGTTGGAGCGGACAATTTCTGAACTTGTAGCTCGTCGTCCACACGTTCTATCTTTGGCAATAGTGCCAGTCGGAATCACTAAGCATCGTCGTGATAAATTTCCAGTTAAACAATTTGATCGCGAAGGTGCTATCAAAGTTATTACTCAGGTTGAATATTGGCAAAACAAGCTGCGTAATGAATCTGGCGAGACGTTTATTTATCTTGGTGATGAGTTCTATTTTTTAGCTGGTCAAAATATGCCGCCGGAAGAATTTTACGATGATTTTCCTCAATTAGATAATGGCATTGGATTGACGCGCAGTTTTATCAGTGACTGGCAAGATGAAAATTTTTCTAAAGCTGAATACGATAAACCAATGTATATTGACGTAATTGCCGGTACTTCAATTGCACAGGTACTTAAAAGTTTAGCTGATGAAGCAATACACCATACAAATAACCTAAATGTTAGAATTTTACCAGTTGTAAATAATTTTTTTGGCAGTACCGTCAATGTATCCGGTCTTTTGACTGGTATTGATATTATAAGTACGCTTAAAACCACATATGGCAGGCGCGACGGCATTTTGATTCCAGAATCAGCACTCCGCAGTGGCGAAGATGTTTTCCTTGATGATGTGACACTCAATGAGCTTAAGCAGGAATTTCCAACATCGCGGATTGAGCCGGTGCAGACTGGTGCGGAGTTTAAACGTGCGCTGAGTGATTTTAATTCATATCATAAATCACGTAACAATGAGTCAAACTACATGTGGCAAAGCAATGCCGGTTATACAAAATAATTATCTATCTTATTGTCGCGTTAAAAATTGCATAGCAACCACCAGCGCACTTTTCTTTGTTTGAAAACTCCATTTTCATTTGTCTTGCTCCTTTAAGTGTAACATCATAATGAGTAGGCATCATATCAGGTGTTAATTTAATAGAAGAAACTAGATTTTTATCAAGATAAATATTTAGTAAACCGTTGTGCATATCTTCACCATCAATATGTCCTATATCAAAACTAAGTACGTTAAATTTATCATCTAAATTATATAGTGCCCAAGCAGGACTGTAAGCTCCGAGTATAAATCCTTTATTATATTTTTTGCCTGCAATTGTAAAAACATCAAAAACTTTATAATTTTTGTGTGTCTGGTAAGGCGGACATATGTCTAATAAATTACCGCCTCTATTAATTGATTGTTGGTTTTGAACGATACTGCTGTCACTATGGCTGCCGATGTAAAGACTATTCGTCTGAGCGTCCCAGACAGCATTTTGATTCAGAGATTTAGCAAGTGTACCAGCTGCAACATAGATTGTACCATTATAAACAAATGCGGTTGGATTATTGTTAATGTTTGTTTCTGGCAGTTTATTATCATTTACATAAACATTAATGCCAGTAAAAACATTAATGACTTGTTGAACACTATCTGCAATTGTAGTATTTGGAATAAATACTACTGCTGAAGTTAAAGCTGTAGCAATTAAACCTGCAATTTTTTTAGATTTCATAAAGACACCTCATTTATTATAATTCATTTACTATTATAATCATTATGATATATTTTTTCAAGAAAATTATTCTACTTTAAGATGATAAATATCAACAGCGGACTGATAAAAAACTTGGTTCCACTCATCAGGTGGAATGAACGCCTTGACAAATTCAATATAGTCTCCTAAATTTGCCAAAGGGAAATCTGTTCCGAACATAATTCGCTTATAGTCGTTTAAATATTCCAGCCATCCGCGCATTTGATCAATATAAAATTTTTTCTTAGTTAAAAATTGTTCCATATCTGGAATTTTACGTTCAAGCATTCCAGATAAATCAGCGGCAACATTAGGATTTTTGCAAAGTACCGCAACCGCATCATTAATCCACGGCTCACCAAGATGACACATTACAAATTGAACATTCGGAAATTTCGCAGCTGCTTCATCAATAACAAGCGGATGACTATATTTTAAATATGCACCTGACATCGCAGTCAATCCAGTGTGCACGGCAACCGGCTTGTTATATTTGGCAGCTAATTTGTAAAGTGGCGTAAGCTCATCATCTGAAACATAAAAATGTATATAACCAGGATAAAGTTTAATTCCAACACATTCACGACGCTGGAGATGCTGCTCAATCAAGATTAAATTATTTTCCCAATCATACCTATTCCAAACAGAATTATCAAGACCAATACAATAACTTAAAAATTTTGGATAGATGTGATCTTTAATATTAAGAGTCCGATTGCCCATTACTATGCCGTGAACAATACCCAATGTATCGTAACAATGTTCAAGATGCGCCGCTGTGTTCTCGTGTCCAGCTGCGATTGCTATCTCATCAAAATAACTTTCATTAGCAAAGTGTAAATGTGCATCTATAATTTTTAATTTCATCAAAATGGATTCACCACACATAATAAATTATCATTTTTAATGTTAGACAAATAAAAAAACACACCTGCGTATTGAAAAAATTTTTTTACTCTTGACAGTAAGGCCCTGCTCGAATATAATTAATTGGTAATTTTTGATTTTGATTACATTTGGAGGTGTTATAAATATGAAAAGAACATTTCAACCTAATAGTCGCTGGAGAAAGAAGACACACGGCTTTCGTGAGCGTATGAAGACCAAAGGCGGCAGAATGGTGATAAAAAGACGCAGACAACGTGGCAGAAAACAATTAACAGCATAAGATAATGCTGCAGGTCACTTGATATGGTGACCTTTTTTAGCCTTGATACAATCAGAGGAGATTTTAATTACAATGTACGAATTACCAAAAAAGATTATTCTACGCAAAAAAAAAGAGTTTGCTATGGTCTATAATAAAGGAGATTCGTATTCTAGCCATTTAATGGTTGTTCGTGTAATGAAATCAACTAAAATAAATGGTAAAGTCGGTTTCGCTGTTGGGAAAAAACTTGGCAATGCTGTAATCAGAAATCGCTTAAAAAGATTAATGCGAGAATCTTACCGAATTTGTCAATCAGAAATCCGCGATGATGTATCCATTGTTTTAGTTGGAAGAAAATCATTAATAAACGCAAAAGTTGATTCTGTAATTAAATCTTTTAAAAATCTTTGTTTTAAGGCTAATATTTTGAACAGGAGCACGGTGAATGAAAAATCTGTTAATAATGATCATTGAATTTTATCAAGATTGGATTTCACCCTTAAAACCGCCTACGTGTCGATTTGTACCGACTTGTTCAAATTATGCAATTACAGCTATAAAAAAACACGGCGCCAAAAACGGCATCATTTTGACAATAAAAAGGTTATTAAAATGCCATCCTTTTCACAAAGGCGGCTATGATCCTGTTCCATAATTGATTTTCTTTATAAGAGACAAATAATAAAGTTATACCTTATTATTTAAAGTCTCGTTTAAATCTAAAAATTTAAATTCTATATATAAATTGGAAGTGATGTCTTGGAGATAGGTTTTTTCGGGTCTATATTTGCTCCTATTGAAAACCTTTTACACTTCGTTATAGAATTACTCTATTCGATTACAGAACAATTGGGCTTTGGCAGCTATGGTCTTGCAATTATTTTATTGACTATAATAATAAAGATGATTTTATATCCGTTGACAGCAAAACAAATAAAATCAATGAAAGCAATGCAAGAATTACAGCCAAAGTTAAAAAAGCTGCAAGATAAATATAAGGACAATCCACAAATAATGCAGCAAAAACTCGCAGCATTGTATAAAGATGCAGGAGTGAATCCAATAGCAGGTTGTTTGCCAATGTTAATTCAAATGCCAATATTAATGGGAATGTACTATGCATTATTTAATTTTGATTATGGTGGAGCAGAACCTTCATTTCTATGGCTGCCCAGTTTATCACAAACGGATCCAACATATGTACTACCCGTATTATCAGCGCTGACAACCTTTTTACAATCAAAAATGTCAATGACGGAAGTCAATTCACAATCAAGAGTAATAATGATAGTAATGCCGTTGTTTATTGGTTGGATTAGTTTAAACTTTCCATCGGGATTAGTATTGTACTGGGTTACAATGAACATTGTTCAAATTGCACAACAATGGTGGCTTTCACATAATGAAATAGCAAAAGAAAATAAGGAGACTGCTTGAATGGCGAAAACAATGGAGAAAACTGCAAAAACGGTAGAAGACGCTTTAAAAGCAGCATTGGATGAACTCGGCGTAAATGAAAATGATGTAAATTATGAAGTTGTAGAAGAACCTTCACGCGGCTTTTTGGGATTAATAGGAAATAAACCAGCTAAAATCCGTGTTACAGTTAAAGAAAACATTAAAATTGAAAACAATGATAGTCATAACTCAGCTATATTGAAATCAAGTAATGACTCCAAAGCAGATATAAATGAGGCTATTCATAATTTACCTGAAGAAGTTGAAAATGAACCTAACGCGAATGATGATGAAAATGATGAGACAAAAATTACAATAGTCAAACAGTTTTTACAAGATATATTTAATAGTATGCATTTAAATGTAATAATCGAAGAAAAATCTTTAGATGATTGTTATGTCTTAAATTTGCAGGGAGAAAATCTTGGCATATTAATAGGAAAACACGGTCAAACTTTAGACGCTTTGCAATATCTTGTAAATCTTGTAGCTAATCGTAATAGAGAAAATAAACGTACTCGTTTCATTATTGATGTGGAGAATTATAGAAATCGTCGTGCAGAAACATTACAGAACTTAGCTAAAAATCTTGCTGAACGAGCAGTAAGAATGAATCAAGATGTTAGACTTGAACCGATGAGTAGGCACGAAAGAAAAGTAATTCATTCTTCATTACAAAATAATAGTAAAGTATTTACTCATAGTGCTGGTGAAGAACCTTATCGTTATATTATTATTTCGCCTAAAAGGTATGGAAAACGAAAATATAATGATAGTAGTAATAATAAAAATAAAGATATCAAAGAAAAAACATTAAGTGATACAAAAAAATAGATATATCTACTGAAATCTTGAAATTGAAGAGTTGTTTTGCTGACAAAAGTTAGCGGATAACTCTTTTGTTTTACAGAGGTGAAAATATTGATACAAGATGAAACAATTAGTGCAGTGGCAACTGTATTTGGAGAAGCTGGTATTGGTATAATAAGAATGAGCGGCATAAAAGCCATTGAAATTGCTGATAAAATTTTTAAATCTACAAATGGGAAAAAAGTATCTACAATAAAAGATAGAAGCATTATTTTTGGTCATATAGTTGATAATAGAAATAATATAATTGATGAGGTAATTGTATTATTAATGCGTGCTCCTAAATCATATACTCGTGAAGATGTCATTGAAATACAATGTCATAGTGGTATATTAGTTTTGCAGAAAGTACTAGCGAGAACCTTGGAAGCCGGCGCAAGATTAGCAGAACGTGGCGAATTTACAAAGCGAGCATTTTTAAATGGAAGATTAGATTTATCACAAGCACAATCTATTTTAGATATAATTCAAGCCAGAACAGATGATGCACTTCAAATGGCTGAGAATAAATTATCGGGTAAGATCAAAGATCAAATTTATGATTTACGGCAGCATCTTTTACAGTCTGTAGCACATATTGAAGCTGTAATTGACTTTCCGGAGGAAGATATTGATAACATTGTCGTAGATGAGATAAACAACAATATTAAACAATCAATAGATAAATTAAATGATATATTGGAAAGTGAAACAAAAAGTAAAATCCTCAATTCAGGAATAAAAACAGCAATAATTGGAAAACCTAATGTGGGTAAATCAAGCTTATTAAATTTATTAACCGAAACGGAAAAAGCTATTGTAACGGACATACCTGGAACCACTAGGGATATTATTGAGGAATATGTAAATATTTGTGGTATACCTTTTAAAATAATAGATACTGCTGGGATACATAATTCTAGCGATAAAATTGAGAACATTGGCATTACTAAAGCAAAAGAATGTGCTCAAGAGGCAGATTTGATTCTTGCTCTCTTTGATGGTTCACGCTCATTGGACAGTCAAGACGAAGAAATATTTGATTTAATAAAAAAACGTAATGCAATAATATTGATAACAAAATCAGACCTACCAAAAGTTATAAATTTAAATCCAATAAAAACGCAATTTATTTCAACAAAGATAATTAATATATCGGTGAAAAATGAAACTGGAATTAATGAACTAAAAGAAGATATTAAAACAAATATAAATCAGATAAGCAGCGAATTACTTTTTATAAAAAGTGCCCGTGAAATTGACATTTTAAAACGAGTAGAAAAACATCTTGAAGAAGCCAAAAACACTTTAAATTTAAACATAGGAATAGACTTTGTTTCTATAGACCTTCGTGCTGCCCTTCGTTTATTAGATGAATTAACAGGAGAAATCGTTGATGAAGATATAATAAATGAAATTTTTTCTAAGTTTTGTATAGGGAAATAATATATTTTTATATAATGTATTATTGTATTTTGATTATTTGGAGGAAATATTTAATGTTTATTGCAGGAGAATATGATGTTATAGTAATAGGAGCTGGACACGCAGGCATAGAAGCAGCTTTAGCCGCCGCTAGAATTGGTTGTAAAACCCTAATGACAACCTTATCTTTAGAAAATACAGCAATGATGCCGTGCAATCCTTCAATTGGTGGTCCAGCAAAAGGGCATTTGGTTCGTGAAATAGATGCACTTGGCGGTCAAATGGGCATTACTGCTGATAAAACCTGTATTCAGTTTCGTGTATTAAATACAGGAAAAGGAGCTGCTGTCCACGCTCTTCGTGCTCAGGCAGACAAAAAGATTTATCAAGCTATAATGAAAGAAATATGTGAAAATGTAGATAATCTAGATATAAAACAAATTTTAATTGAAAAAATTATAGTTGAAAATGGACAAATTACTGGTGTACTTGCAGAAACAGGTGAATTTTTTAAATCCAAAACTGTGATTTTAGCTTCTGGAACATATTTATCCGGTCGAATAATAATAGGTGAAACAATATATGATGGCGGTCCTAATGGCCAACGTGCTGCCATTAATTTATCTCAATCCTTAAAAGATATTGGAATAAAATTAATGCGTTTTAAAACAGGAACACCTGCTCGTGTTGATGGACGGACACTTGATTTTTCAAAAATGGAGATACAGTCTGGCGATGAAGAACCTCAAAATTTTTCATTTATGACTGATGTTAAGGTAAAAAATCAGGTTTTTTGTTATCTTACATATACAAATGAAAAAACACATGATATTCTAAGGAAAAATCTCCATAGGGCTCCTATGGCGAATGGAATTATTGAGGGTATAGGTCCGCGTTATTGTCCATCAATTGAATCTAAAATTATAAGATTTCCAGATAAAGACAGACATCAATTATTTTTAGAACCTGAAGGACTGCACACACAAGAATACTATGTACATGGAATGTCAACCAGTATGCCTATGGACGTGCAAATAGAATTTTTACATACAATTCCAGGTCTTGAAAATGCAAAAATTATGCGTCCTGGTTACGCTATAGAATATGATTGTATTGATCCTTTACAACTTAAACCAACATTAGAATTTAAAAGTATAACTGGATTTTTCTCAGCTGGTCAGTCAAATGGTACATCTGGTTATGAAGAAGCCGCTGCACAAGGACTTATTGCTGGTATTAATGCTGCTATGTTAATTAAAGGAAGTGAACCTCTTATATTAAAACGTTCGGAAGGTTACATTGGTGTTTTAATCGATGATTTAGTTACTAAAGGAACACAAGAACCTTACAGAATGATGACTTCTCGTGCTGAATATAGATTACTATTAAGACAGGATAATGCTGATATTAGACTAACTCCTCACGGCCGTCGCGTTGGTCTTGTATCAGATGAACGTTGGAATCGTTTCCAAATAAAAAAATCAGAAATCGAATCAGTAAAAAATAAATTAAACGAAACCATATTGACACCGAGTAATGAAACAAACAATAAATTACGTTCTATTGATTTAGATGATATTCATAATGCAATGCCATTATCAGAACTTTTAAGACGTAGTAACGTGTCTTATGATAAGCTGAAACAGATTTTTGATTTACCGACAATCTCAGATGAAGCTCGCTTTCAAGTAGAAACAGACTTTTTTTATGAAGGTTACATAAAAAAACAAACAGAATTAGCACTAAAAATGGAAAAATTAGAATCCAAAATGATTCCTCAGGATATAGATTATAAAAATATAATGAATTTACGCTCAGAAGCCAGAGAAAAATTACAAACAATACAACCACGTTCAATTGGACAAGCAAGCAGAATTTCTGGCGTATCTCCTGCTGATATTTCCGTACTAATTGTTTGGCTTGAACAACAACGTCGTTTAAATAATATTTAATTTTTTGATGATACAACTAGTAAATATTGCATATATTAATATTTATCATTATATAAAGGTTATCAAATTAGCCTGGACCATAAAGCCTCTCTGCTTGCCAACAAAACCAGTTGTGCTTAAATCTATATTAATATTTGATGTTTTTCTAGGTGTAATGATATATCCTAATTCTAGTATGCCGCTACTGCCTTTACAACTTGCAAATTGTACTTCTTCGCCATTGTATTTTGCTTTAATTTTACCATTTGTCTCATATTGGTAAGCTAATCCATAATAAATTTTGCCATTAACCACTTTATTTGTCATTCGGCAGCCAATCCGTAATCTATTACTGTAGATTGATCCAAATCTATAATTTTCATTTGTTGATAATTCCATATTTACTGGGTCTTGATGTGAAAAAGCGTATAATCCGTAAATATCAGCATAACGTTTACTATTGTTAAAATATATTTTTTTGCCTAATTTAGCGTGACCTGCATACACAGGTGTCGACTCTTCGTAATTGACGTTTAATTTTTCATTATTTAAAACAAAGTCATTAGAGTGAAAGTTGGTTTTAGCGCGTCCAATACGTATGCTGCCCTCGTAATAAACATTATCGTCCCTATTTTGTCTTACAAAAGCACCGAATGTCAATACTTCTGACTTGCCACTACCTTTTATATTACGGAATTCATTATCATAGTCATTATGACCGTAATCAATGAGTCCGCCAATTAATAATTTTCCTGATGAAGTATTCAATTCACGAACAAAACCTATATCTACTCCACTAATTTTATTTTTTATTTCACCATTGTTGCTGGTATCGCTCTTTAAAATGCCACTGCTTACAGATGTGAATACTTTAACTGGTGGTTTAGGTGTTCTAGATTTTTTAGGTGTCCTAGATTTTGAGGAAGCACGATTAATATCATTTTCATCATTTAATGTAATATCATTAGTATTTAAATTTTAATTATCGATATTATGTTGTTGTGAATTGGATTGTTTATTAAGATAACTATTAAAATCT
>JAFUTM010000032.1 GCA_017484235.1 Selenomonadaceae bacterium | reverse complement strand
GCTCAAGTGTTAAATTGAAAAATCTTTTAATTGCAAAAAAATGATATAATCAACAAAATAAAACGGAACGGACGATACAATACGTCTATTCCGCTTTTTATTTATATTAAAAGCCTTGTTTATCGCCCGTTACAGGCATATTGGAATAATAAATGTCGTGAATTTGTAATTCGCGCTTGCTGAAAGTTTCGCCCATTGTTTTACCGTAAAAATTGAAGCGTCCAGCGGCAAAATTAAAGCACTTGCACAGGCCGCCAACGCAATTAATCCTTTCCGTTTCAAAAGATTCACCTTCTATTCGCGAACAACACTGATACGCTGTTTGATGTGCTTGCCAGATTCAATTTCATCAACCATTGCGATAGCGTAATCCGCATAACTGATGACACTTTCATTCTTGCTATTGAGTGTGAACTCCTCACCTGCAAGAATATATTTACCAGTGCGTTCACCTTCAGCCTGAAAGTCAGCGGCAGGACTAATGAACGTCCATTGCACATCATCGCGCTTACGAAGCTCATCGAGTGCTTTACCTTGAGCCTTTGCAAGTGGCAGATATTCTTTTGGAAATTCAGGCGTATTAAAAAGCTGAGTCTTATGTTCTTTGTCAACGTAAAGACTGCCTGCTCCACCGACAATTAACAGACGAATTTTAGAGCCGCTGAGAATATCGCACAAATGTTTTAAAGTTATTGAGTGTTGCGACAACGTATCAGGTGAAAAAGTACCAAATGCGTCGACAACAACGTCAAAACCTTTAAGATCATCTTTGGTCAATTCCATAATATCTTTAATTACTGCTTTCTTCGCAGCCGTTTTATTTTGTCCACGAACAACAGCGGTTACGTCCAATCCTCTGTCGAGTGCCTCTTTAACGATAAGTCTGCCAGATTTACCATTCGCTGCAACAACTGCAATTTTCATATTGATAACCTCCAATATTTATGTTAAAATAGGTTGTAATGTTTTTCGTTACAATGAAAGTATACAACAGTTTAGATGTAATGTCAAGACTTACAACAAAATTTTTTTGAGGTGTTTGATATGCAATTTTCATCACGTTTACCAATAGCCGTACATACTTTGCTCGTTATTGAAGTTTTTAAAGATCAATATAAGATTACTTCAGATTTTATTGCATCAAGTGTCGGCGTTAATTCGGTGATTATTCGCAACATTTTAGGTCAGTTAAAAGTGGCCGGTCTGATTGAAGTTGCTGCTGGAGTTGGCGGCGCACACTTAAAAAAAATGCCAGCCGAAATCACACTGCTTGATGTGTTCCGTGCTGTTGAAGCTGATGAGCCGCTGTTTCACATACACGAGCAGCCCAATCCGAATTGTCCAGTTGGTCGCAATATAAATAATATATTAGACGATAAAATAAAGCACTTAAAACAAACAATGGAAAATGAATTAAAAGCCGTCACACTGGACGACTTATTAAAGAATTTTGTTTAATCATTTTGAGCGACGATAACTGGAAATGCGCCTAAATGTCGAAGCCAAATACTTTTTTGTCGAACGGCTTCGATAGAATCATTTAATATTTTAGCATCAATATTAGTGTCTAAATCAAAAAAGAAAATGTATTCGCCAAGCTTGGTTCTTGCTGGTCGCGATTCAATTCGAGTCATATTCACATTGCGAAATGCAAATTCTTCAAGGACTTCACATAATGTGCCGGCACGCTCACCGCGTATCTGACAAATAATTAAAACTTTGTCGTTATGCGGTAATTTATTTTTATGCTCTGTATCACGTCGGCACACTTCAAAAAATCGCGTGCTGTTTGACATATTATCCTGAATTTCGGTTGCAATGGTTACAAGTCCATTGAGTTCACCGGCTCTCTTGGTACAAATTGCAGCCCAGTTATCAGCTGCGTTAGACTCAGCAACCATTTCAGCTGCCCGCGCAGTTGATGAAGTATTACATATCTCTGCGGTTGGGCAATGCAACCTTAAATAACTGCGGCATTGCGAAATCGGCTGACTGTGTGAAAAAACTCGTTTAATATTTCCAACGTCAATATCTGTTTTAGCCATCAATTGATTGTGAACAGACCATATCAACTCGCGTGTAACAATTAAATTATCCGAACGAGCAAGCGTATCAAGTGTTATATTGACTGAACCTTCGAGCGAATTT
>JAFUTM010000313.1 GCA_017484235.1 Selenomonadaceae bacterium | reverse complement strand
CTGTCACATTTTTAATAGTCGCGATTATTCCATATATATCAATCGTCACACGGCGCGGCGGGCTTGTCAAAATATTTGCTGACAATTTCAACCGCGCAGTAGTTGCCGCACATTGAGCAGGCAGTCTCACCGGAAATATTGCGTGCACCGCGTTTTGCCTTTGCAAGCTCAGGATCAATTGCCAATTCCAACTGAGCGTTCCAATCTAAAACCTTGCGTGCACGAGCCATCTTTAAGTCCCATTCACGTGCGCCCTTAACACCTTTAACGAGGTCGGCAGCGTGCGCGGCAATTCGTGACGTAATTACTCCGGCGTGTACATCTTCAATCGTCGGCAGACACAAATGCTCCGCCGGCGTCACGTAGCATAAGAAGTCTGCACCGCTAACTGCCGCCAGTGTACCGCCAATCGCTGATGTGATGTGGTCGTAACCAGGCGCAACGTCCGTTACAAGTGGACCTAATACGTAAAATGGCGCATTGCGGCAAAGGCGTTTTTCAAGTTTCATATTAGCCTCAATCTGATCATAAGGCACGTGGCCTGGACCTTCAACCATCACCTGCACGCCACGACGCCAAGCACGGTCGACAAGCTCGCCCAGCGTGATTAACTCTGTCAGTTGTGCGCGGTCCGTTGCATCGGCAATGCAGCCAGGTCTCATTCCGTCACCAAGACTAATTGTTACATCATACTTTTCGCAAATGTCCAAAATATCATCATAGCGTTCATAAAGTGGATTTTCGCGTTCATTGTGCAGAATCCACGCTGCAATAAATGAGCCGCCGCGACTTACAATGTCCATTTCGCGTTTCTGGCGGCGCATCTTTTCAATCGCCTCACGTGTTACACCACAGTGCAGCGTCATAAAATCTGCACCGTCTTTAGCTTGATCCTCAATCGTATGCAGCAAATCATCTTCTGTCATTTCAACAACCGCGCCGTGTTCGCGAATAGCTCTGACCGTCGCCTGATAAATTGGCACCGTGCCAACCATAATAGTCGAATGTTCGATTATTTTCTTGCGTGAAATGTCAATGTTGTTGCCGGTGCTTAAATCCATAACCGAATCTGCACCGCATTTAATTGCCTCGTCCAGTTTTTCAAGTTCCGGTTCAATGTCTGGATAGGAACTAGACGTGCCGATATTAGCGTTGACTTTAGTTCTCAGACCTTCGCCAACGCCGCACGGTTTCAGCGACTTATGATTGATATTTGCGCAGATTGCAATAGTACCAAGCGCCACGCCGCTGCGAATCTTTTCAACGTCCAAGTGCTCAGCTTCTGCCACAATTTTCATCTCATCAGTAATTTTGCCCTCACGAGCCATTTGCATTTGTGTTGCCATATTTATCACTCCAAGTTATAATTTTTTAATTCATCAAAACTTCCAAATACAATGTCTTTCACGTTTTCGGAAGTCACTGACATTAATTCAAAACTTTTATAAATTAACGACTGTATACCACGATAACTTTGGCTTGCCTGTTCATCTTTAGGAAACGTAACCGTATATTCGCCGCGCTCTTCAATATTAAACTTACTATCCAGCCAGCTCGGATTATCAAAAAGCCAATGATCGGCAGGTGAGCAGCCGGCTTTCCAAGACTTAATATCATTATAATTATATTTAATTGGGTAAACGCCAGGCGGCAAATTATCATCTGGGTCATCAAACAAAGTAATCTGCACACCATAAACCGCACCGTCGTGCCAGCCATTTTCTAAAAGTTCATCATCAATTCGTTGAAATATCATAATAAAGTCACGAGGTCCCCAGCCCCAAAAGTCAGCATCAGACTTCCAGCGCAGAAATCTCGGCGTTGGTGTCATACACTTATAACCGGACTCTTCGGCGATATTCTGGCAGTATCTCATGAGTTTATCAATGTTCTCATACGTTTGGAACAGCACGTGCACAGCATTAGTTATATTCATTCCGGCGTCGGAGCTCATATTATTCACCTCAAAATTATAATATTGATTAGCGTCAATTTTAAAATTTGTATCAATTGAAAAATTCTTAAAGCCGTCAAAACCTTTGACCTGCAATAATGCAATTAAATCATTTATTATTGCATATTCATAATTATTACTCGGATTAAGACGACGCAGACTAATCAAAATATCCTGCCAGGACACGCAGCCAAAATCTACATCATCAGGAATCAACTTGCGCTTTGTCACATCTTGATAAATTTCACGACAATAATAATCCGGTGCAAGAAATATCAATAATTTATTCTGCTGAGAACACTTTTGCAAAATACGAGCTTCACGTGCAAGCTGATTGCAGCTCTCTTTAAACTCATCACTTTTAGAATTATCAACATCATCATCGGACGAAAGACCGCTCAAGAATTTAACTTCAACGCCAATAGCGACTTCTGGAAAATCCATTTTTACATCTAATTCGCCCTTTGAATCGTAGGGCCAAAACTCAATGCAGTCTGACCATTCATCACAGTCAATACGATTGATCTGCTCGGCAAGCTGGCGAGGTTTAATCGCTTCGATCAATATTTGTTTCAATATATTGTTAAAAGAAGCATAACGCAATATACCGAAAAAATTGCCGGTCAGTTCATCTTCAGAACTTGTGCTGACGAGTTTGCCATTTAATTCAGCAATCATATATCACCACCACCTAAACTAATGAGGAATTAGGAATAATTTTCAAATTTATAACTGTGAACGTGACTTATCAATATCAAATTTTGTGCCGAATTAAAATTCTTGCATAACAAGGCTTGCCATTGATAGCAACTCGTCCGCCAACTAAACATTCTTTTGGCACTGTATATCTATCCAAGCCGACAATTTCAAACTGCTCAGGACAGTATTTATCCAAAAAAGTAATCGGCACGCCCATAACGCCCTTGTAGTCGTTCGGTATACACTCAGTAAACGGCACGTCGATTGCATCGTAATTATCATAGTGTTGATAGCCCAGCTCACGCACCTGTTTGCGTTTACTGTATTTGAGATTGTCACGCATACTCATCAACATCATTGGCTCGTGCCTCCGCCCGTGCTCAAGGTTCGTCAGCCAGCGTATACTTGGAACGCGAATATATTTTATCCCATTTTTATCAATACGAGAATTTTTAGTGCGGAATCCATACTCACTTGGCACACTAAACTCTCTGTCGCCGCTGTGAATACTTACGCCCAGCCAGATTTTATTATCCTTAATTAGTGGAAATACTTCTTTATACGTTATACAGTTGATGTTACCGATTATTAAAAACTTTTTATCGGCTTCTAAAATCCACGCTAAAAACTCACGGAACATACTAAACGGCGGATTCGTTACGATTATATCAGCTTCGTCACGCAGACGTTTAACCTCTTCACTTCGAAAGTCGCCATCTCCGTCAAGATAGTTCCACTTTAGATGAAACATATCAAGGCGACCAGTCTGCGATCGGTCAAGCGTAAAAATCTTGCCGTGTGATTTTTCTTTTGCCTCGTCAATGTTCGGATCGTCATCAAAGAGATTTAATTTAAGCTGAGGTTCATACACATACTTTTTATTTTCGACGGCATAGCTCGTTGAAATCAACTTCTTCATTCCATAGAACTCAAAATTCTGCGCAAAAAACTTAGTAAAATTGCTCCACTCAGGATCATCGCACGGCAACAGAACGGTCTTATCACGGAATGTGTTGGCGTCATACTCTAAGTAAGCGTTGAGTTCCTTTTGTATGTCGTCGTACTGTGTGTAAAATTCGTCGTTCTTTTCGGACTTAGCACGCGCTAAGCCGTCATTATAACCGTTCGACATACTTCACCTCAATTTTAAACTCTGTATTAATATACCTGCAATGATTAAAAATAACGCCGGAATCACTGAAGGTGCGAGCGGCTCACTAAATAACAGAGTTGAGACGAATATTGCCAGCACCGGCGTCAGATATGCCAAATTTGCAATTCGTGCAGTGTTGTCTGCACCCTCTAATGCCAGTGCCCACGTTAAATAGGCAATTGCATTGATGCCGACGCCAAGCCATATCAATCCAAATATCTGGCCTGCGCTTAAAGTTACCCACTCTTCCACGAATACACCGACCAGCAAAGCACACACCGTTGTTGTCAGCCAGATTATCATCATCGTTATCTGTTGGTTGAAGCGGCTCTTCTTGTTTAAGACACAAAATAAACCATAGCAGGCAGCCGCAACGATACAACCGGCTATTCCAGCTGCAGTATTTGAATCTGATGTACTGGACAAATTTTCACCGCCGCCAAAAGCAATAACAATTATACCACCAAATGATAAAAGTATCGCAACAATTTTTTGCCTGGTCAGCTTTTCGCCCAGAATTGGAGGTGAAAATAAGACGATCATAATCGGCCACAGATAGTTTAATACGCACGCTTCCTGCGACGACAATTGAGATAATCCATAATAATAAAATACCGAATACAAAAACAGACCAAGAAAGCCAAACCACGCCATTGTGAGCAGTTCATTTGCACGAATATATTTAAATTGTGCCAGCTGATTCGTATAATAATTGACAATTAATAAAAATATAAACGCAAACAGACTGCTAATGGTGATTGTTTGAAAATTAGGTATCTCATTTACTAAACTTTTCACAACTGCCGGCATTGAACTCCACAATATTACGGTTATTGCGGCGTAGAGGTAACTCTTCATCGTTTCACTTCCGATTAATTAGAAAACATTTTGTATAGATATTTGATTTCAAATTAATATAATCCGCTTCTATTATAAATTATTGACATGAAAATCAAATTAATGATATATCGAATTATTATTGATTTAAAAACCACCAAAATATTGTTTAATGT
>JAFUTM010000312.1 GCA_017484235.1 Selenomonadaceae bacterium | reverse complement strand
CCGTCAATGGAGTGGCCAGGATTAATGAAAATTTTCACTTGTGATCACCCACTTTAAATTTCAGTTCTTTGACATCTTCTTCAAGGCGTTCCAGCCTACGTGATTGTTCTTCTTCGTGTTTCTCAACATCTTTGTTAAGATTGTTAATGGCGTTGGTCAAATTCTCCAACGTTTTGTTTACGCGCATAAGTAGATACAAACAAATAGCAGCTGGAAATCCTAATGAGCTTAATGCGTTTAATATCATTTCTTCCATAAAATCACCTCAGATAAAAAAAGAAACGCCAGCGGCGAGAAAAAGAAGTGGCCACTGGCGAAAAAATTATAGTTTAATGATCTGCTCAATCGTCCAGTTGTCCTGGAAGTTGTTGATAACGACGTGGACAAGATAAGTAGCGGCGGCGGAATAGTTGCCTTTGCACTCGCAAATGAAGTGGTAGTTTATACCTTTGACAACCTGCGTGCCAAGTTCAAGAATGGGCATAATAGCGGAACCTTTGAAGTCAGCCATTGCCTTCTTGATGCCCGCCTCAATGTCATCACGGAGTACAAAGTCGGTCGCGTCCACTTCCGAAACTTTAGTAGCACGCTCGCCCTTAATATCACCGGCGGGAATGTTGATAGTGACAACGGCGAAATCTTTAATGGTTTTGCCGCCGCTAACAAGCATATTGCGCTCAACAATCAGCTTATGGTTGAAGCCGTTGACTAACTGCGTACCAACATAAAACACTGGCGTGTAAGAACCGCCTGTTTTCTCTCCGAATAATTTTCTGAATCCACTCGCCAAATCTTGTGGCAGTTTGTCTGCCTTTTCAAGTTTGAGAGTCCAGCCACCTAAAAGTTTTGCATTTGTTATTTCTCCTAACATAATTTATACATCTCCTTCATTTTGATCATTTTTTAGATTGATGATTTCCTCAGCTTGTTCTTTGGTAATCCAGCCTTTAGAGACAGCGGCGAGAATAGCGTCTTTGCTGATTTGACCGTTATCGTAAAGTCTTTTTAGTCGTTCAAACATAGTTATCCCTCCAACATAGAAATAACGAGTTCATCAATAGCTGCACTGTTTTCTGCAATCGCAGCAGCATTTCTATCAGCTTCAGTGCCGGCGTCATACTCAATTAAAAGGACAGTATCGTCAGCACCAATACCGTCTCTGCCGTGTAAATTATAAGGTGTACCTTGATAAGCGACACCTTGAGCATTTTTTTCATCAGATTGAATATAGCAACCGGTGTATTTTTTCTTAATGAAACGCGGAGCTTCAGTGGAGCCAATTACAGAGCCGTCTTTTGTATTAATGATTCTGTACATAAGTCACAGTCCTTTCACGCCAGCAAGAGCGGCGATATACTTCAAATCTTCAATCGGTGCATTAAAAAAATCGTCCGACCAAAGCCAAGTGTCAACGTGGTCTTTGCGACGATATTTATGCGTAAGCGTATCATTCCATATTACTTGCCAAAAGTCATCACGTTCCTGCGGAGTGTCAAAGTTCTCAGGAGCAAGAGCCTTAATGATTGCATGAGACAGCAAACCTCGTTCAAAGCCTTTGCCGTCGTAATTACAGGCAAAGTGTTCGTGAGCGGCAAAACTTCTTCCAACACAGACAGGCTTATCATTATAATAGAGTAATCCGTCATCTTTTAATTCTAAAGTCCTGCCGTACGGAATATTGGCATAACCGCTAATACCATTGCGCTTAAATCGCTTGATTGTGATGTATTGCATAATGTTTACCTCACGTTTTGAACGCTGGCGCAAGTCCACGCGGATTAGTAACAGATATCGAGTTGTGAATATTACCGCCATAAACGGTACAGATATTGTTTACAGCACTGTAAATTGGAGAAGCTAATAACCAAATTACACCTGCTGTAGTAGCATTATATTTATAGCGAACAGCACTATTACCATTAGCATAATACGCCATTTGCGTTAGATGATTCTGTTCGTATTGATTTGCATATTTTCTAGTTGCAAAGACTTCAGCCTCAGCTAATAAAGTAATAGCGTCAACTGTTTCTTTAATGCCAGCGTCTGTATTTGATTTATTACCGGTCGCGTCAATCCAACGTGACCATAATTTGATAACATTGCGTAAATCAGCAGGTAAAGCTGCAAGTAGTGTATTAGTCTTTGGATTAGTAAGAGTTTCTGCTGTTGCATCATAACCTACATTAGAAGTTGTATGTGCTTTACCATAATCACTAGGAGCAGTACTTGTAGCCCCTAAAACATCATAACGTAAATCAAATCCTTTCCAACCACCATAATTGCCTGTACCCCAATGATTCATATTGAAATACTTTGTACCATCTGTTGAAGTCGAATTTACTTTGCTATCAAAGAGAACAACATCGGCACCATCAGTAAGAGCAGATTTAAAACCACTCCAAATAATGTTGTTCTCAGCAGTGCCATTCATCTTATAATTGAAATGTAAAATAAATACGCAAAGAGACAAGTTGGTAGCAGTAAAAGCGTCGCCAATTTGACCATTCAGCGTAATTTGTTTAGCGTCGCCAACGTCCCAATATAAATCACCGTCGCCGGCTTGAGAGATTTCAGAAATAGTTTGCCACGAGTTATTATTGAGCGTGTTACTAATATTAGATTGAACAGTAAGATTGTAAGTAACATCAGACGGAGCGAGATAATTAGTACCTTCTGCAACAGAAACGGTTATTGCAGTATGACCGGCAGCGACAGCAGTAACTGTAACGGTACTACCAGACTGCGAAACAGTGGCAACAGAAGTATCGCTAGAGGTGACAGTAATTGCGCCGTCACCAACGGTAGCAATGGTAAAAGAATCAGTATCGCCAGTAGTTAAAGTGGTGGAATTATCAGAAATGGAAAGCGAACCAGCAGCTTTATCAATAGACCAAGTGGTAGTTCTTCTATTTTGAGTGCCGTCAAGCCACATACAATCAGCTTGAGGAGTTAGTAACAGTTAATCAAAACATTGACAAATATTCATAAATGTCGTAAGATGTCACGTATCAGCGAAAACCAAGCTGATTTTAAAAATGCTAGTACCGGTGGCTCGCCGGAAATTTAAGACTGTGGAGTGTCAAACAAACGTTGGTAGCTACGGCAAAGACGGACACGATGAAGCAGTAAGATACATTCGTGAGAAGTATCCAATTCATCTTGACATAGACATGGAGACTATTTGTCTATATGTGACTATGTTTTAAGGAGCAGTAAAGCCAACAGTATGAACACCAGCGTCGCTTGCTTCAATTTCGCCGTCAATGATAAGTTCAGTAGCGTCAAAGTCGTCCCAAGACGCTTGCTGAGCTGAGCCATTGTAAGTAACAGCCTCAGCTTGAGAAGGCAACTTAGAAATTTTGGTCATAGTAGAAGAACCGCCGCTAACAGTGATATTACGAAGTAATTTGGTAATCTCAAACTGAGTCATAGTGCCGTCTTCATTCGCACCTGTACTGGTATATAATTTCATAATACCAGCGTCGGAATCAGTTGCCATAGCGATAGTCGTACCACTGCCAATTTCAGCAATCGCATTACTCGTAACAGCAGCAAGTGAAGTAAACTGAGATAAGTTAATGAGATTTTCCATAGTAAACCTCCAAACAATAGACAAGCGACGGGTTAGGTATATAAGTGCCCGCCGCTTTTATCTATTTATTTAACGTCACTAAATCGGATTAAGCACCGCCGCCAAGATTGAAGTAAGTACCCAGAACGGTGGTTACATCACTATTAGGAGCAATATCATCATCAACGAGAATAGTGCCAACAGGAATACCACCGTCAATAGGAGTGCCGGTCGCGTCGAAGTAAGCGATGTTGTGAAGTGTAGCGTCAGTGTCTCTATCAGCTTTACCGGTAATGTCAACGTGTAAGCCATCGGCTTTAAGCTCAATGGCGTTGTTGGCAGCGGCAGATATTCGCAAAAAATGTTTCGTCGCAGAAGGAGAGGTAGAAAGCGGTGTAAATAAATATTGACAAAACAAAGTTTTTGATATATGATGCACTTCATAAATGATAGGTTTAATTTTAATAAATGACAGCTTTACTTTTTCATTAATGAGGTGTTAAATTATGGGTAGAGTAGCTAAACAGGTGATAATTTTCGATGATGAGACTGGCGAAATTATCAGGGATTCTGTTAATCGCGGCACTCAGAATGGAGATGGCTGGGTGATTGTTTATCGTGATACTTATGCTTTGTTAAATAAAATTGCACCACCTTCAGCTTTGAGAATTTTTAATGAATTAATGACAAAGCAGGAATATGAAGGTGGAATTAAAACAACAAAAAAAGCCGTTGCTAATGCGTTGGATATATCGGAACCTCAAAGTTGGCGGGCATTCAAATGGCTAAAAGAACGCGGCTATTTGAAAGAACGAAAAATTAATGGTCAAACAGAGTTTTTGCTGAATCCACACGTAACGACGTGCGGTAAGAATAGGGACGATAAGATTGTATTGTGGGAATCTATTGATTGATGAATTTAACGGTAGTATCAGACATATGAAACACCACCTTAATTGTCGTCAGGAGAAGCGGTCAAAATATTAATACAGCCAAAATCAGTGAGATTAACATTATCAAATTTAAACTGAGATTTTTTAATCCCCATAATGCGACCGAAAGCAAAGCCGACTTTGTTTTTGTAATCAAAGGTGTCTTCTTCCCAAGTAGGAGAGGAGCCGAGAGCGAATACGGCAGCCTGTTGACCTAAGAAAAGAGCGTGGCCAACTTTAGCACCACCAGAGCCGGTAGCAGTGCGCAGAATACGATTGCAAGTGTGAACAACAACACCGTCATACATACCAAGAGCACCAGTGAAAATAGGATTATCTTTGCCACGAACATTAGCAAAACGTTGAGCCTCTAACCAGTTTGTATCATTCATTAGATCACGTGTCTGCCATTGGTCTAAAATTAGAACATAAACGTCCATACCGTCAATTTTAACGGGCTTAACCATAGTATCTTCATTTTCACAGGCAACACGTTTAGCTTTACCGATTAAATCAGCAGTAAAAATATCAGAAGCACCAATGGAACTTTCAGAAGTAGCAGAACCGCCGTAAACAATACGGTCAGCAGTAGGAGAATCGGAGAGCGCGGCGAAGATTTTTTTATCAACGGTAGTAGCAAGCCAATCGGCAAGAGCAGTACGAGCGTCTTTACGCATATTAATAGCAGTGCGTTGTTCTTCCATTTTGCCTTCAATACGAACACCGTTACGAATTTGGTCAATCTCAACCTTAAAATCACGGTACATAAGAGCTTCTTCGTTGCCTTCAAGTATATTGTCGCCCGTGACGCCGGCACCGGATAGAGGCATTAACAATGGAATGTTAATTGTGTCGCCAGCCTGTTTGCGGAGTTCTTCTTTAATTTGAATAATATTAGTAGCACCTTTGCCGGTGAATTTAGTGAAAAAAGCTTTATGAAAACCAGATTCCCAAGTAGAAAGTGCCCAAGCCTCTTGACGAAGATTAGGAGCAACGGCAGTAACAGAGGAATCAGCGAATCGTTGTAAGTCAAAGAAATCAAACATAAAAATCAATCCTTTCAAATGCCTAATAGCATTTTTTGATATTCGGGCGGAATTTCGTTCCACGATTTAGTGTGCAGCATATGTTCTAAAGAAGAAGCAGATATGCCGCCGCCAGAACCAGTAACGCCAGAGGTTTGGTTGGTGCGAGGAAATTGTGGCTTCTTAGCAGCAGGTGACTTTTTAACGGGCTGAGGCTTATTTTTAGTTTCGTAAACAGCTCTGGCACGAGTGAAAAAGCCTTTGATAAGAGCCATATCAGTAGGAGAAGCTTGATTATATTTAAGTCTGCCGTATGCATCGGCAAGAATTTGTTTTTCTAAGTCAGATTGAGCATTAAAAAACTCACCGGTGGCAAAAGACTGAATATCATTAAAATTTTTATCGGCAATCTGTTGATTAGTATAAGAATCAAAATCAGAGGTAGCCTGAGATTTTAAATAATCGGCACGCTGAAGGGCTTGCTGCTGAGCGATCTGAGAAGCAATGATATTATTAAAGACAGCATTTTCAGCAAGTTTGTTAGCGTACCTCCAGCGGCTTTTACGTGGATCGGTGTCTTCCATATAATCAATGGAGTCAATATCTTCTTGAGATAAACCACTAATCTGCATAGCTCCTTCTCTAATAGCGTCGTCGATAAGTTTAGCCTGTTCAGCAGTTAAATGAGGAGCCTGCTGAGGTTGTTGAGGTGGAATTGACGGTTGATTAAATTCTGGATTATGCGGCTGATAGTCAAAATTAGATGGTGGCGGAGATTGATTTAAATCACCGAAACGCTGTTTATAAGCAGCGAGTTGTTTTTCTAAATCAGAGGCTTTGTCGGCTTGTTCGCGTAGTTTTTCGTAAGGAACTTTAACGCCGCTCAAATCATCAGTATTTTGAGCCTCTTCAATACCGTCATCAACTTCAGCAAAGTCAATATCCAGTTCATTATCGGACTCAGAAGAAGCATTTTGCTCAGTAGCTTTTAATAGCAATAAAAAACAGCCCACACCGGACAATATGTGAGCTGCTTTTAATTTAACGAGTGATAGATTTTCATTTGAATCATCTCATCTCTTTATTATTTATTGTTTATTTAGCTTTAGAGTTCTCATTATTCGTCTTATTTTTGTTGAATTCCCACGCTCTGCAATGTTGTAAATATTCAAACTCAATATCCGTGACTTCGTGAAACTTCTTGCCATTTTCATCAAGATATATGACTTTTATGCCGACAGGAACACAAGGTTGGTGGTCTATACATTTGCCGACACATTCTTGGCAGCGTTTGTAATCCTTGTAAGCCTCTTCTAATTGCACATATTTACCATTGCCATGATTAAAGAAGTCAATGAGCTGCTGATTAATTATGCCGTCTTCTTCGTCGAAGAACGCTTTTAAATAGACATCAGCATATCCGACAGCATCTTTAACTGTGCGATTCACCACCTGATTATACAGAGAATGGTCTTTTGCGTTAAATGGAGCGTTGTGTTCGGCTTTTCGTTTAGCCGTTTCATTAGCTATATTTTGCAAATTCTTCACGCACTCTTCGCGCGAACTCTGGGATGTCCTCCTCTCGTACATCGTTCTTATTTTGAATTTCTTCTTGTTGAAGGTCACTTCGTCTGGAATGTAACCCTTCTGAGGAATATTCAGTGCCTTCGCGGCTTGATTCAAAATATTTATCATTATTGGTATCACCTCCTTCATTTACATTATTTAAGCGGGACGTCGGAGTCGCCTCAAGCGGCTTCGGCGGAACGTCCGTCACTCCATTGCAATGCTTGGGTGCTTCGTTGCACGGCTGCCTTGTATGGCTGCCTGCTTGCTTGCATTGCATGGAGTGCATATCATTATTTTCATGCTTTTTGTTGTCTTCGGAATCCGCGCCATTACGCTCATTGGGCAACACCACAATTGCGAATTGTTGACGAACTGGAATCGTATTGATGTCAACTTGTATGCTTATCAACTCCAACTCAACTAACTGTTCAATTGCGTCTCGTACGAGATATGGACGCAAGTTGGTTGAATTTGAAATGCCATTCAATGTCGTTTTGAGTGTAATTGTTTTCCAAGCCTGACGATTGAGTGCCTCGATTATCACACAGTACACGAACACCGTCGACGGCAGTGGTGGATTCATCTTAAATGTTTCCATACCGGTCAGAAACGCTGAAATCAAATTGATTTTCATTTAATATTACTCCTTTCCATAAAATGTATTGATTTTTATTGTTTAATTTGATATTATTTTTAATAATCACCTCCAAGATAAAATTTGATTAAAAGACTTGACAAATTAAATCAGGTCTGTTATTATATCCTTAATGTTGACGGCTTGTCCGATAATTGAGCTTGTCGCCGTGATAGAAGTCCGCCGTCCTTCTTAGCGCAGCTCACAATCTCAATTCGCCGCCTGGTTAAGGCTACTATGAGATGAGACTATAAACAATGAAAATTTTTCAAGCCCGTGTAAGTTATATATCAGAAAAATTAAAATTGATTTTTCGTCCTAAAGTATATAATAACACAGGCTAATTACTTTGTCAATATTTATTTGCATATTTATATAAAATTATTTCGTAAAGGGCTCATGAACACACCATGATTGCCTACAAGGTGTGTTGAATGAGCTTTTAGTATTTTATTACCTAAAGTTTTTAAAACGTCAAATTCCGGCAATTTGTTATCAGCGTTGGAAAAATCAGCAATCTCCTCGCCCGAAGTGTTGTACTTTTTGCCGTTAGCAAGCAACATAAGTTTGTATGGCACTTCTTCGGTAACACTTGAAGACATAAGAGTATCGCTGATGTCGAAAGATTCACTAACTCGTTCCCAAATACCGGCTTCCGGATTTTGAAGCCACGGTTGATAATATCCTTCTATAGGAGAAACGAGTCTAATGCCAAAACCAACGCCGGCAGAATTAGTCGAATAAGTTTGCTTAGCTGAATTATGACCGGTAAAATTTATAGCTATATCTTTAAAATTAGTAGAATCAATTTCATCAGAAACGGAATAAAAAGCGTCGTCTTTGGTAGCAATGGCACTCATTTGGACATCATAATTGATATTCATAGTAATGCAGTCATTAAACAAGACGTAGCTTGAATTATAAGTAAAATTACCAGAATTATTAGCCATGAATGAACAAGAAGTGACAACCGAATCAGAACTTTCAGTGAGTTTCAAGACTTCAAGGGGCGGGCGGTTAAAAGTTTCCGTTTCAGCAATAGGAATATCTATAATCTTTGGTGCATTAACGTTTAGTTCTGTAATCTGAGAATATTGCGAAGAACCAGTAGCCAATTGAGTACGCTCGTCCATCATCTCAACGAGACGTTCAACCATTTCTCTGGCAACATCATCAGTAACAAATTTGTTGGACATAAAAACCTCCAATCTGGCAAAGAAAACACATTTTTTGTAATCTAAGCCTCAATGATTTTCTTTTTGGCGTTTTCTTCAAGGAATGTTTTAATTTGCTCATAGCCCCAGCCAATATTAATTAGCCCAGCCGTCAGTCGTTCAAGATTTTCAACTTCTGCTAATTCATCTGCGGTGAAATAATCTCTCACACTCTCGCCACTTTGTATCTTAAATTCTTGCCGTAAAGTTTCAGCCGCCTTGCCGAAAAATACTTTATCCTAAAAGCGCGAGAATACTCCCGCCTCTATAGGCGGTACAACGTATAGAATTGAGTAAAAATAGAAAAGTAAGCTGAGACCTTCGGGTGACAGTGTAGAGGCGTTTCTTTAGTTGGTCAAGGTGCTGAGGCTTCGCAAAGCGTATCGATTAAGGATTGTTGAGAGGCTGGACTAATCAAAATAACGACGCCTTTGAGAATAAGGCTATCCACGTAGTGGAGGAAACTTAATCAGCAAACTTCTCATGAATCCTCCGCTTCTTTAAGCGGCGAGAAGTTCAAAAACAAGATTAGTATAATTAGGATAAGCAAATCTCTTATGAGGTGATTCAGGAATCATATTCTTGGTAGTATCTGTGAGAATATGTCGAACAACAATGCCTTTGGCACGTTCAATTTCCCATTGTTTGCGTTCTTCATTTCATTGTTCGCGCATTCCAGCCGCGGCTTTAGCCGTGAGTAGTTGACAAATACGTTTCAATGTTGCTTCCATAGAAAAATGACTGAGCCGACTTTTCGGCTGAGCAAAGTTCTTTATCTGGCAAAGAAAAAGAGAACTGCCGAAAAAACAGTTCTCTATAATCTAAGCCCAAAGTTAATTAGAATAAGCCATTAATGTCATCGTCTTTAGCAATGTTATCATCAGCGACGCCAACAATCTCGGCGGCTTCTTCTGGATTAAGAGTAAGTTTGCCGTCATCAGAAATTTTTAAACCATCGCCGATAGTAACTGTACCAGCAACGCTGTCTGAGGCACTGGGGAGTTTATCGCTCTTAATTAGAGTGGTTTCAGTGTCAATATAGCCGTCTTGCTTGATAAAAGTGTTTGCATTGAATCCATCTTGTTTCTGTTTAAAAGTCTTAAGACCATTAACATCAATTAATTTAGTACTCATTGTATAAACCTCCAATCAATCGAAGAGAGAATCAATGTCGTCATTACCGGCGGCGTCGCCTTCAGTAATAACATTAGAGCCGAAAATATCATTAATGTTAGCAACAGCAATGCTGATAGTGCCATTTTCGTAAGTAATACCATCGCCAATTTTGACAACGCCAGCAACGATTGAACTTGCTGCAGAAACAGCAATGGTGCCATCGGAATCAACAGTGATATTATCGCCAATCTTAACGACGCCAGCAGTAGAATAAGTAGCAACGGAAACGACGAGTGTATTAGAAGCATTATTTAACTCGTCTTTAGTAGCATAGGTAGTGTCAATCTGATTGCCGTTAATGTCCTTTAACGCTTTATCGGCAATAGAAACGGCGTCAGAGACAGCAACAAAAGCAGAGCCAGTAGTACGATACTGTTTGTTAGAATTAACATCAACGTAGATTTTACCTTTTTCAGCAGCGTCAGCAGTTAATTCAACTGATTGCTCAGCATCGATGTAGAACTTACGAGTAGTAACAGCAGGTTCACCTTCAGTAACATCAATGCCGAATACATCAATAATATCATCAACGTAGCTTGGCAGTTTAGACGACTTAATAATGCCGGTCTCGGTATCGACATAATCATTTTTAATCAAAAATTTACCTTCATTGAAGATATCTTGTTTAGTTTTGAAACTTTTAAGACCATTAATATCAATAAATTGAGTAGACATAACAAAAACACCTCTTATTTAGAAAAATCAATGAAAAACTTATTATTGCCCTTTTCGATTTCGGAGCGAGGAATTTCAACCATAATAGAATCACGATTATGCTCCCAAGGACGAGGAGGTCGAGGTGGAGGCATCCTAATTACAGGTGGCGGAGGCGGTGGTTCTAAATGATGATGATGTTTAGGT
>JAFUTM010000311.1 GCA_017484235.1 Selenomonadaceae bacterium | reverse complement strand
TAACAGTAACAGGGGAAAGCCTTATGAAAAACAGAATTTGTGAAATTTTGGGCATTGAAAAGCCAGTAATTCAAGGATCGATGGTCTGGTTGACGGATGCGAAACTCGCTGCGGCAGTGAGTAATGCCGGCGGAATGGGCAGCTTGGGACCAAATGCAGGGCAGACAGTTGTAACGCGTGATCCCGTTGAAACCGCTGAACGTATGCGTCAAGAAATTAAAAAAGTCCGCGAATTGACAGATAAGCCATTTTCGGTAAATGTTCTTCCAGCTGAAGGTATTGAAGATGTTTTCACACCGCCTATGTTAAAAGTCATCTATGAAGAAAAAGTACCTGTTGTTACATTCGTTGGTGCAGTTCACGAAAATATGTTCAAGGAACTTAAAGAACACGGAATAAAAATTGTCTACCGCTCATTGAATCCTTCACCTGAAAATGCAAAAGCCGCTGAAGCTGCCGGAGCGGACATTATTGTTGCAACTGGTTTTGATGAAGGCGGAACCTTACCTAATATGGTTTTAGGAACTTTTTCGATTGTTCCATTAATTGTTGATGCCGTTGAGCACACACCAGTGATGGCAGCAGGCGGAATTGCTGACAACAGAGCGTTTAATGCAGCATTAGCACTTGGAGCTGAAGGTGTATATTGTGGCACAGCGTTCTTGGTGAGCAAAGAAAGCAGAATGGCTGAAAATGTCAAACAAGCCATATTGAAGTCTAATGCTCGTGATTTACTTCTCTTCCGTACAATACCAGCTTATTATCGTTCATTACCAGGCGTTCTTGCAAATGAACTTGTTGCAATGGACAAAGCTGGAGCAACTAATGAAGAACTGGGCAAAAAAATGGGTGGCTTTGCAAATCTTCGTGTAGGAATGCTGGAAGGCGATATGAATAAAGGCTATGTTTCTGTTGGCAATGGAATAAGCTTCATCAATAAAATAAAAAGTGTAGAAGAGATTATAAATGAAATGACGAAAGATTTTTAACAAAATGTTTGCATAATTAAAATTGAAGTATCAACAAAAAGACGCCTCTTTATGATGTTGGCGTCTTTCTTTTTTTATATTAACTACGTTTAAATTTTTCAGCTTCGGCACGTGCCATCTGGTCGCAGCGTTCGTTGTAAGTATCTCCGGAATGGCCCTTTACAAAATTAAATGTTACTTCGTGAGTCATCATAAAATTGTCGAGCTTAATCCATAAATCCTGATTAAGCACCGGTGAATTAGAAGATGTTCGCCAGCCATTTCGTTTCCAGTTCACAATCCAATTCTTTGTGAATGTATTTTTGAGATATGCACTGTCCGTGAAAATTTCAACAGATGATCCAGTCGGAATGTTGTCAAGTGCAACAATAGCTGCTGTCATCTCCATACGATTATTTGTAGTGTGTTTTTCACCGCCGCAAAAGTTGACAATTTCTCCAGTCTCACAGTCAACAATTATTGCCGCATAACCGCCTGCACCTGGATTGCCGAGACAAGAACCATCGGTATAAACAATATAATCACTCATAAAGATCAATCCTTTCAGTAAAAAAATTTTTACCATATATACTTCATAATTTTTTCAAATGTGATATAATATGCTTGATATCTTACTAAGACAGGAAGTCAATATGATAATAAGAGTATTAGAACTAATTGGAACATTTGTAATAAAACGGTTGTCAGAATTTGGTACTATAGTACTTTTGTACGTCGACACAATGAAACAGCTTGGACATAAGCCGCGAATGAAGCACATTATCGCGCAGATGTCACATCTTGGTGTTGATTCATTGACGATTGTTTCACTTACACTGTTATTTACCGGCGTAGTCTTTACTTTACAGACAGCACATGAGCTTATAAGATTTGGTGCACAATCAACAGTTGGTGGTATAGTATCAATTGCAATCGGGCGTGAACTCGGACCAGTGCTGGTTGGTGTCGTCTGTGCAGGGCGAGTCGGTGCAGCAATAACGGCAGAGATAAGTACAATGAAAGTCACCGAGCAAATTGACGCGCTAAGAGTAATGGCGGTAAGTCCGGTTAACTACTTAATTGTGCCGCGAATGATTGCCTGTATGATTGTCGTACCGCTTTTAACCGTCTTTGGCGATTTAATTGGTGTCTTTGGCGGCTGGGTAGTTGCTGTTTACTATTCCGGCATCAGTTCTTATATGTTTATGAACTCAATTGACGTATTTGTTGATGTTTACGATTTAACCGGTGGACTCATTAAAGCAGTTTTTTTCGGTAACGTCATTGCAGTGCTCGGCTGCTATTACGGGCTGAACTGCCCTGACGGAGCTGAAGGCGTTGGTAAGGCTACAACTAAGACGGTTGTTGCTTCTATAATAGTTATTTTTATTTTGAACGCCGTATTGACGTTTTTTGTCTATGGTGATTAATGGAATTTAATTATGATAAAGTTAATTAATGTTAGTAAATATTTTAATAGAAAAGCTGCATTAAAGCAAATAAATCTTGAAATTTATGACGGCGAAACACTTGCGATTATTGGCGGTTCTGGAAGCGGCAAGTCCACTCTGCTGAGATTGATGATTGGTCTAATCCAGCCGACAGAAGGTGAAATTTGGATTGGCGATGATGAAATCTCTAAAATGAATGAAAAAGAACTGACAAAGGTGCGGCTTCGTATGGGTATGGTCTTTCAGTATTCAGCGTTGTTTGATTCAATGACGGTTGGTGATAATGTTGCCTTCGGATTGGTTGAGCATACAAATTATTCTAAAGACAAGATAAATGCCATTGTAAAAGAAAAATTAAAACAGGTTGGGCTAGAAGGTGTTGAGCATTTAATGCCGAATGAATTATCCGGCGGAATGAAAAAACGAGTGTCTCTTGCGCGGGCGATTGCGATTGAACCAGAAATTATATTTTATGACGAGCCGAGCAGTGGACTTGATCCGATTACTACGACAAAGATTGACGAACTCATTATCTCAACGCAAAAGACTTTAGGCGTTACAAGTATAGTAGTTACTCACGATATGGCAAGTGCGTGCAGAATTTCCAACCGAATTGCAATGGTTTATCAAGGCGAATTAATTGCTGTAGATACGGTTGAACGATTTCGTCAAATTCCAGACCTACGTGTTCAGGAATTCTTCAAAACACTTAAAACATAATAAGTTATGAGAAAGGGAAAATTATATGAGACGACAATTCAACGATAAAAATAGAATCCAACACGTAATGAACGGTCTAAATACACTCTATAATCATATGGTCGAAACTCAAAGAGTAGATGTTGATGAAATTAAAAGCTTCATGGAACCGTATTTTGCAGAAGCTGGTTATCGTGAAGTTTCTAATAATATTAAAATAAAATCTGGTAAAAATAAGGCTAAGTTAAAAAATGAATCTAATACAAAAAACATCTTGATAATTCACGACGCTGGAATTGGAGATTTTATTATTCTGTCTGCGTTCATTCGAGAAGTAAGACGTATTTATTCTGATTCTCATATTGTTCTGATAATTCACGAAAACTCATTATCAATGGCAAAATATTGCCCTTATATTGATGATGTGATAATCTTTAATGATAATTTTAAGGAATTTAATTATTTTTTTAAATTTTATGAAAGTGCATTAAAAATTGCAAGTGTTCTATTAAAATATAAATTTGATATTGCATTTAATTTTGGACAGAGATCAAGTGCGCCGTTACTTGCTTATATGAGCGGCGCAAAAGAAATTATAGGCCAGCTTTTTCGCGGAAATTCTTATAATGATTTTCGTGCTGGAAATTTGCCGATTGATTTTTTTGATATATTTATAACTTTTTTTCCGCCAAAAGGCTTGACAAAACCTCATTATAACGATCAATATCTGTATATTCTGCAAAAATATACGAAAAATAACATTAATAATAAAAAATTGGAGTTCTGGTTGAGTCCAAAAGATAATTTTGAGGCAGAAATGCTTCTTAATGATATTAATGATGAAAAAATCTATGCCATAGCAATGGGTTCTAATAATGAATTTATGCGTAAACGATGGGCACCCGAAAATTATGCAAAATTAATAAATATCATTTTAAAAGATCATTCTGCTAAATTTGTAATTCTTGGCGGAAAATCTGAACTTGAATCTGCTGAAATAGTTAAATCTCTTGTAAAACCAGAATATATAATTGATCTGACAGATAAATTAAATTTTAGAAAAAGTGCAGCAGTTTTAAATCTCTGTGATTGTTACATTGGCAATGATACTGGAATGATGCACGCAGCAGCTGCTCTTAAAGTTCCTGTTCTATCGCCTAATTGTTTTCCAGCAGATATGCAAATGACGTTTCTGTCTTTTATTAATCAATATTATCCATATGGCGTACCTTCCGTTATAGTTCAACCAGAACACGCATTGCCTGAATGTAAAAATTTAAATGATAAAGTGAACGTCCTTTCTTATACTACAGGCTGTAAATCAGATAAACCACACTGTATAAATCAAATTACATCAGAAAGTATGTTTCAAGCATTGATGCTTTTAAATAAACAAATTGCCAAAGGTGCAATAGAACCGTGTTATTTTATTAAATAAACATTTTAATGAGGAGATTAAATTAATGAATGCGGAAGCAAAAGTTGGTGCATTTACCGTCGGTGGACTTATGGCTCTTGGTGCGTCTGTTATGGGTCTCGGCAATTTTAATATAGGTGCAGATAATGATTATACACTTTATGCTGGATTTAAACAGGTAATTGGTCTTGAGCCGCAGGCTGCAGTTAGACTGGCAGGCGTGCCAATTGGTAAGGTTACAAATATTGGCAACGATGGCGGCGGCGTAACTGTGACAATGGAGATTAACTCCAAAACGCAAATACCGAAAGATTCAACTGTTATGGTGACCTCAAGTGGTGTCATGGGCGAGAAATTTATCAATATAATGCCCACCATAGATAATGGTGAATACCTTAAGGACGGCGACTACCTTTACGGTGCGCCGGAAATGGGCATGGATTCAATGTTTGAAGGATTGACCAAAGTCTTAGATAAAGTTGATACTCTTTTAGCGTCCATGAATAATATAGTGGGCGATCCGGTTGTACAAAAGTCAATGGTAGATATGAGTGCAAACTTAAAAGACGCCTCTGAACATATGGGCGGACTAATGGAGTCACTTGAACGAATGGCAAAAGGCAACGAAAGCAATGTAAATCAAATGGCGACACAGTTAAATGAAACACTTGCCAGTATGAATCGAACGATGAGCAGTGTTGAAAATATGGCGGCAAATATAGAAACTTTTGCAGCTGATCCTGAAACGGCAGAAAATTTGAGAACAACACTAAGAAATATATCAGACACAAGCAGGAATATTGCAAGTATGGCAGAAAATATGAATCGAGTTGCCGGCGACCCAAAGACGGCTGAAGATATGAAAGCGACTATTCATAATGCCAGAAGCCTTACTGAACGTGCGGACAATATGCTTGGCAAAGTCGAAGGAGCAATTAAAAACTTATCTAATACCGAAGTTACACCTTCTGTTGATGTGCTTTATAGCGGCAAGGCCAGTGACTGGAATACAAATTTTAATTTAGATTTGAATAATAATGACACAACTCTCAGATTGGGCATTGAGGATATTGGAGACGGTGATAGAATAAATGCACAAATTGGCAAACGCTTTAATAATAACTTAGGTGCAAGAGCCGGTGTAATATCCGGTAAAATGGGCATCGGCCTTGATGCTTATGCTGGCAACAGATGGCGATTCTCCGCAGAAGCTTATAATCCAAATGATGAAACATTAAGGCTAAAGTCTCAGTATAAATTAAATGATTCAACCTATATTTTAGGCGAATGGCACAATGTTACAGATTCTGATAATCGGGCTGCTTATTTTGGCCTAAAACGTGAGTTTTAATTATATAATAAGTGGATTTATATTTTTTATTTTGGTAAAATATTATATTCGGACATCCACTCTGTTAGGAGGAAATTATTATGCATATTTTAAATCGAGTCAACAAAAATTGGAGGAAAAGGCTAACTGCCCTTATTATGGCAGGTTTTATTGGGCTGTCTGTTAGCCAGGTTGATGCAGCTGATATTGTTGACATCAATCTTGAAGAAAGCATACAGCGTGCCTTTGCGAATAACCGAACTATAAAACAGGCGGCAGCTAGTCGAGAATCAGCATTTTGGTCATTAAGTGTTGCACGTCGACAGGCTAATCCAAAAGTCAGTTTGGATATGAATGGGCAGAGATTTGGCGGCGCATATTATAGAAATTACAGTTATAATAGAAATTTTAGTAATACTGCGACTTTATCTATGCCGATATATACTGGCGGTCAGCTTGAGGAACAACGTGCAACGGCAAGATATGCCTTGAACTCTGCAGATATCGAGATGGAAAATACACTTCAAACTGTCCGACAAACTGTGACGGATTATTACTTTTATGTTTTGCAATGTCGTAATCAGATCGATGTAGAAGAAGAAGCCGTTCGCACTCTGCAAGAGCACCTTGATAATGTCAATGCACAATTCAGAGTCGGTACTGTTGCAAAATCTGATGTACTTGCCTCACAAGTTCAGCTTGCCGACAGGCAGCAGGCTTTAGTTAATGCACAAAATAATTATGACAACGCAGTTGCGAGATTAAACAACTATATCGGTTTGCCGGCGGATACAATTCTCAAGCCCAGAGATCAATTGACTTATACAAAATATAGTTTGTCTTTGGAAGCCTGCACAGCATACGCGCTCGAAAATCGACCGGACTGCGCTATTGCTGATTATGCCGTATTGCAGGCTGAATCTGCAATACGTTCAGCTAAAGCAGGTTACAGACCAACTGTAAACGCTTCTGTCACAAAGAATATAACTGGCGAACGCGAATTTCACAATGATATAACTGATTCTTGGACGGCTGGCATCTCAGCAAGCTGGAATGTATTTGACGGCGGCGTTACGAGTTCGCAGGTTCACGAAGCTGATACGGCATTAGTTAGAGCGCAGGAAAATGCGGCGGCGACAAGAGAAGCTGTTCAGCTTGAAGTACAAGCGGCATTTTTGGATTTAAGGGCAGCAGAAAAAAATATTGAGACGACAAGAATCGCGGTTGAACGTGCTGAAGAAGATTACAAAATTGCACAAGTCCGCTATGCTGCCGGTGTTGATACAAACCTTGCCGTTATGGATGCTCAGGAAAAACTGACTGAAGCCCGTACTAATTATTATACTGCTCTTTATAATTACAATACGGCTAAATCTGCACTTGATAAAGCAATGGGCATACCTGTAAGTATTGATGTTACGCGCTACGTTGCCGCTGAGCAAGATGGAATGAGTGCGGCGGAAGCTCGTGAAGAAGCTGCTATAACCGATGAAGCGACAGAAGCTCCAATCGCTCAGGAAGTGGCACCGGTTGTTACGATTTCAAACATAGATATTGCTGGCACTATGCCGCGAGGAATAAACAACGACTCATCTAATGAATCGAACGACTCTACACCGCCAATGCAGTTTAATGAATCTGAACAGCCAGAGCAATCAGAACAGTCTGGAGAATCGGCTGCATCATAATTTTTAT
>JAFUTM010000310.1 GCA_017484235.1 Selenomonadaceae bacterium | reverse complement strand
TCCAGAAATATTTAAAGTTGTCACAATATCTTTGATGGTCTCTTTGTTCAATATATTTTTGTTATGCGGTTTATGAAATCTGATAATTTTTTGGTCAATTTCTCTGTAAAATCTAACTCTTGTGCCAGAAGTTTTTCCTAAATTGCTTTCGATAAATCCTAATTGATTCAATAAATAATTTACTTCATCATAAGAATAATCATTTGGGATGGATAAAATACGCTTTTTGGCTTTTTCAAGTTTGCTCATACAAATTAACCACCTCTTTCTTAGTTACTTGATTGTAACTCAATTTAAAAATACTGTCAATTAAAAAAATCCGCCCTTTCCGGCAGATTCGATTATTTTTTATTATAAATTGTTAGTTTTGGAATATTCAACAGAGTTTTTGATAAATTTATTTATTTTTTACTTCTCAAAACAAAAATACATTTATGACCTGGCGTTCTGTAACACGCATTGCAGCCAATGCAGGCTGATGGTCTAAGGTCGCCGCTTTTCCAGCGATTGATAAGGTCTGGCTCGCGTACTAATGCTCTTGACATTGACAAAAGTTCAATATCGGTTTTAAAAAGAATGTTGTTCATATTTTCTATACTTCTATGACCACCGACTAAAATTATCGGAATATCAACACGTTCTTTGACGGCAACAGCATATTTTTGAAAATATCCTTCGTTAGCACCGGCACGCGCTTCACGTGAAGTATAATTGCCGCTGATTTCGATTGCGTCGATTCCGTGTTCTTTCATAATTTTGCAAGCAGCTATGCAGTCATTGATATTGAGGCCACCGTCAGAGAAGTCGTCACCGTTGATTTTAGCTATTACACAAAAATCGTTGCCCACGACGTGCCGAATCTCGTCAAAAATTTTTCCAAGCACCATTGCGCGTTTCTCTGGACTGCCGCCATATTCATCTGAACGATCATTGTACATCGGGCTAATGAACTTGCCCAGGAAGAAATTATGTGCAACGTGCAGCTGAATACCGTCATATCCTGCCGATTTTGCTCGTATCGCCGCATCGCGAAACAAAGTTATAAATTCGTCGATGTGTTCTTTCGTCAACTGATTTATCGGCACTTTATATAAATCATCATTAATATAAAAAACCGAATCAACCATAGCCGTTTGCATAAAAATTTTGCAGTCGTATTCATGAATCATATCAGTGAATTTTTTGTGCTGTTCAATAAATTTATCGTCGTAAAATTGTACAATGCCATCGAGATAGGCGTCGTGCGGTGAAACTGTCGTAATTCCAGTGATTATTGCTCCAACGCCGCCTTTTGCTAACTCACGGTATGTGTCAAAGAGTGAGTCTGTCAAATTGCCTTCATCATCTGCAAGTGATACCCAAGTTGCTGACCTTATCAGTCGATTCTTCAGACTCAAATTATTAATTTTAAATGAATCAAAAATCGTTTTCATTATACCAATCCTCCGAATTCTTTAACTTTTTGAACCATATGTCTTCCAAGTTCATAGGCGTTCTGTAAATCTTTTGGAAAATGTTCTTCGTGACGTTTTAATTTATCGCTTTCATCAAAGATGTTAGCTTCATATTTACTATAATCATCAAATTGATACGTGTCATAAGCATAAATCATCTCATTATAGCCAAATTCCTGTTCCAAAATATGCCCATTCATAATCATTGAAGAATATTGTCCCCTATTCCGAACCTTCCACTCTGAATTATTCATTGAAAATATCAATCCTGTTGGGATTATTTTTTTGATAATTTTGATTCGTTCGCCGGTCCATTCATTAACCAAATAACTATGAATCGGAAATATCAGTCGTTCTATAAAGGCTCGCGTTTGTGCATTCATATAGCCGAAATATATCGGCGCACCTATTATTATTGCATCGGCTTGCTTCATTTTTTTTAGTATTGGGTGCAATTCATCCTCATAATTACAAAGACCGTTAGTGTTATTGTCAATCATTTTACAATTAAAACAATTTATGCATCCTTTATAACAATAATCATATAAATGAATTAGTTCTGTATGAGCACCTTCGTTTGCAGCACCACTTTGTGCACTTTCCAAAAGTTGTGCTGTGTTCATATCTTTTCGTGGACTTCCATTTATAAAATATATTTTCATTTTATAACTCACTTCTATTTATTATTTAGTTTAACTACTATATTTTATTGACTAATTTATTTTATTTTTATACAATCATTATACATACTTAAAAATCTTTGACAAGTACGCAGTTTTTTCTGTCTACCACTTTGGAGGTATTATTATGAAAAACGAAATTTCTTATCCTATTGACGAGACTTTAAGCGATGTCGTCAATAAAAAATGTCCAATTCTCCACGCTTTTAGTATTGTAGGACAAAAATGGAAATTGCCTATTCTTTGGTATCTGCACGAAAAGCCTATCACCAGGTTTAATGAATTGAAACGCCGTATTCCTGGCATTACTACTATGATGCTTACTAAATCTTTGAGGGAATTGGAGTCTTGCGGTCTTGTTAATCGCCGTGTTTATGAGATTATTCCGCCAAAAGTGGAGTACTCTCTTACTTCTATCGGTGAGGAATTGCTGCCGACTCTTAACGAGCTGTATAAATGGGGCCTTAATCACATGGATATTACTCTTAATAACGACAAAAACCACAATTAAAATTATGAATAAAATTTATCCGTGCAAAGAATCTATATATTGTAAAAAATTTTTATTATAATTTATAAAATATATTGCAAACAGACAATTTTTGTTGTAAAATTATTTAAATTGAAAGTTAATTTTATTTTGTATTTTTGATTATGATTAAGTTAATTTGTTTTTATAAATGAAAGCGAGTGATTATTATGGCTATAGGAGTTAATGGTGTAAATTCATCATTAAATAATCTCAATCGTATTCATAATGCGTCACAAAATACATTGCAGCGTATTGCAACCGGCTCAAAATATTCTTCAGCATCGCAAGGTGCTTCTCAGTATGCAATATCTCAGCGTATGTATAACAACATTGGCAGTATTGGTCAGTCGATTCAAAATACACAGAATGTAAATGCAATGCTGCAAACTGCTTCCGGCGCAGCTAATAATACGGTTCAGGCACTTTCCACAATTCGCGAAAGTCTCATTAATGCGGCAAACGGCACAAACAATGATTCGGATCGCTCAACTCTGCAGCAGAACATCAATCAGATGATTCGTCAGATTGATGATAATGCTGGTGTTCAGTACAATGGTCAACGTTTGCTTGACGGTTCACGCAATATCACCGTTGCTGGTATTACAGGTTATGAAAACGTCAATGTCGGAAATCTGACTTCCAGAGGTCTCGGTCTTACCGATGACGACGGCAATGTCACAATTAATGTCAACGATAATGATTCTATTCAAAGTGCACTTGACAGAGTTGGCACTGCTCTTGAATCGGCGCAGGGCACAGCGGATTCTTTAAGCTCCGCGCAGGAGAATAATTCCTTTGACGCCGCACTTGACGAAGTTACAACTCTTGGTGCACAGCAGCAGCGTCTTGAATATCAAGCGCAAAACTATGCCACAATGGAAGAAAATGAACTCAACGCAGTATCAAATCTCAATGACACTGATATTGCCAGAGAAGTTACTAATCTCAGATCACAACAGACACAGGAACAGCTTGCCCTATATGCAACTAAAATGTTTAATCAAAATCGTGCAAGTGTTCTCAATCTGCTTTCATAATTAATAAAGTTTGATTGCGGTGTAACCGTAACAACTTTTGGTAAAAACTGCGCGGGCATAGTTCATCGGTAGAATGGAAGCTTCCCAAGCTTTAGAGGTGGGTTCGATTCCCATTGCCCGCTCCAATGTGAAATTTTGAAGAGACACTGATTACCGTGTCTCTTTTATAATATATGCAAAAAATATTATTGAGGTGCTAAATAATGAGTGAAATTTTATTACATTATACGCGTGCAGGTCACGTTGAAAACATTCATCGCGGTGATTTCGTCGTCGTTGACTGTGACGGCAAAATAATTGATTCCGTTGGCAATGCTCATCTGCCAATGTTCTGGCGCAGTGCCGCTAAACCATTTCAAGCTCTGCCTTTTGTCAAAAATGGTGGACTTGACAAATACTCCATTTCTGAGGAAGAACTTGCAATTCTCGTCTCTTCACACAGTGGTGAACCTAATCACGTTAATTTGATAAATGGTCTATTAAAGAAGCTTGGATTAAGTGAAAGCGATCTTGAATGCGGCGTAATGCGCCCGCTCAATGGCAAGGCTTTTAAAGCATTGATTAAATCTGGCGAACCAATTACTCAAGTACATAATCAATGTTCTGGTAAACATTCACAAATAATGGCACTTTCAATTATGTTAGGTGTTCAAGTTAAAGGATACAGTCAACCTGAACACGAAGCAGAAAAGTTAATATTTAAACACGTTGCAATGGCAAGTAAAGTGCCGGAAGACAAATTGGAAATTGGTATTGACGGCTGCGGCGTACCAGTATTTTATCTGCCAATTTATAATATGTCGCTTGCTTATGCCAGACTTTCAACGCCGAGTAAGGGCGACTGGGGCGAATATGAGGCGGCGGCAACTAAAATCCGTGACGCAATGAGGCACTACCCACAAGTTATGTCCGGCACGGGCAGGATTGACTGTGATGTATCTGAAATTACAAATGGTCGAATTGTTGGTAAAATGGGCTCTGATGCAGTTTATTGTCTTGCTATTACTGATGAAAATCTTGGCATTGCGTTTAAAATCGAAGACGGAAGTTACGCTGCTGTTACGCCAATGGTCATTGCTATACTCAAACATTTAAATCTCTTGACTAAAGATGAAGCCGCTAAACTCGACGAAAAGTTTCCACCTATTCTTAAAAATCATCGCGGCGATATTATTGGCACGATTGAAGCTATGTTTTAATTAAATTCCTTAACATTAAGGAGAATCCGTATGCGTGAAATGATTATTAAGTTCCTTAAAAGTAACAGTGATGATTTTGTCTCTGGTGAAAGCATTGCAAACAAACTTGGCATATCGCGTGCTGCTGTTTGGAAACACATACAACAGCTCCGTAAAAGTGGATATAATATTTTAAGCCGTGAAAATTGCGGTTATAAACTGGAAAGTGCACCTGATATTTTGCTGCCTGAAGAAATTCAAACTGGTCTCAATACCAAAATCATCGGCAAAAACATCATACACTATGACAGCATAGACTCAACCAGTCGAGCGGCTAAAGAAATGGCACGCAGCGGCGCAGCGGACGGAACCGTTATCGTTGCAGAGGTACAATCTGACGGCAAAGGCCGGCTTGGTCGTTCATACTTTGCGCCTAAATATAAAAATATTT
>JAFUTM010000309.1 GCA_017484235.1 Selenomonadaceae bacterium | reverse complement strand
GTCAGACACTCTAAGATGAAATTTAGCCACGTCTCAATGTAATCCATTCCATAAATTTGGTAAATATCCAAATAAGCAATTACCGCTGGGAATATCAGATAACATTTCAATGAGGCAATCAGCGCCTTGTGTTCATCGTTTGTGAGTTGGGCCTCTTGTGCAGTAATTGTTTCGTTAGGGTTTCTAACCGTATGATAAAAAGCATAGCCTTTACTGACTAGGAAGAAAAACCAAACGAGGTCAAAGAATATCGCCACGAAAAAATCATTTGTAAAGCAGGTAAATATATATATTGGAATAGTCGCTTTTTTGCCAAAACCAAACAAGCCAGTAACCGCTTCCAGTTCCGCCGCAGAAGCTGTCAAGGCTCGAAATACTGAAGTCACAGCAAAAGTAACACACAGAATTATAAGAAATTTCCAAAGCGTACTTACCGTAAGAGGAAAGCTGCGTTTTTCTGAATCAACTTGCCACTTGTGCCAGAGGAAGTAAGGCAAATATCCTGCAAGAAATACCCATAAACCGCGTCCAAAATATGGAAGCCAGCTTCCAATTCCGTCTCCTGTAGAAAAAATATCGTGGAGTTCGGGCACAGCAAACAGTCCACCCACATAAACACCTACTGCTGCCAGAGGTCCCCACATAAGGCCTAACACAGGCGGCAGGAATGTGGTGAGGCTGATAACTTTTGCAGGAATCACGAACACGTGACTTGTGTATGTCGCAACAAGCCAATACAAAAATGCTGACAGGAAAAAACGATATAATCCCTGTTTCACGTGCCGTCACCTACCTTATTCGTTTTTCCATGTCAATACGGAACGCATTGCAAGCTTCTTCGCCGTATTTTTCTTTGAGTTTCTCACGCAGAGGTCGAACCTGTGCCTTAAAGATTTCCAATTCCTCCGGCGTAAGGTCTATAATTTCCAAGCCGTCCAAGGCAAATTGCTTTCGTATCTTTTTTTCTTCCATTTCCAAATAGTCACGACTCCATTCGCAGGCTTCTTTCATCTTTTCACGAAGCAGAGCTTGAGTCTTTGGCTCCAATTGATCGAAGGTCTTGCGATTGGCGACAAAAAGATAATTTTCGTATAAATAGTTCCATACCGTCATATACTTCTGAATTTCATTGAGACGACCGGACTTCATTAGGAAAAATCCATTTTCCTGTCCTTCGATGACACCTTGTCGAATGGCGATGTTAAGCTCACTCCAGCCAAGTGGAATTGGGTCTGCACCAAGAGCTGAAAAGAAGAGACGGTAAACTTCGCCTCCGAGCACGCGAATTTTCATTCCGCGAAGGTCCTCAGGAGTTCTCACTGCATTGCGGTTGCTGGTCAATTGACGCATAGCATTATGCGTAGAGCCGAGATAGACAAGACCATACTCGGAAAGTACCTTCTCATAGTATGCACCGCCTGTATCGTCGATAACTTGCCGCGCCTCCTGATAACTGGAAAAGGACCAGGGAATTGTCGCTACTTCCAATCGTGGATCAAGAAGAGACATAGTCCCTGATACATAGGCACCAAGATCGACGGCTCCTTCCGTCAAAGATCGTACTGCCTCGTTGGTATTTCCTCCTGTCAGCTCATCATTGGGATAAAATTCAATATGTACATTGCCGCCGGACGCTTCTGCAACCAATTCCGAAAAACGCCGCGCTGTAAGCGTTTCTATACCAATATCCGTACCGTTGGCTGTCATTACCAAGCGAACTTTTTCGTATTCTTCTCCGTTATTTTGAGATTCATCTCTTTGTTCACTGCAGCCATTTAAAAGACTCGATACTATCAGCAAGAAAAAAATAGATGTCAAACAACGCCACATCGCAAAGATATCCTCCTTTTCTATGTTGAAAGTCTTCTTCGTAGATTGTATATATTTTTTGTTGAAAGGATTCATTGTTTTGGAGAAGAAGTAATATTTGTTATCAAGAATACAAATATCAAAAAACGTTATAAATTAAATTAATTATACACAAAATCGAGATGAAAGACAAGATTTTTTTGTGGCACTCATAATTATTTAGACTTCTCGCTGCTTTTGAAATAAAGGTTGAATATACAATGATGATGTGTTATAATATTAGAAATAAAATCTACACGATAACACGATAAAAAGAAGTGAGCAAATTGAACGATAACAAAAGTAGCATAACAAAACATATATCAGACCAATTCATAAATGGACTAATAGTGCTGGTGCCAGTCGGCATAACACTATTTGTCGTCATACAGATATTCAACTTTACAGAAGGCGTACTCGGCAAGCACCTTCCATTTTACTTTCCAGGCATTGGTCTCATAGCACTGCTCCTGCTGATATACATAGTCGGCTGGATTTCATCACATTGGCTCTTAAAAAAGATCATCAGCTTTGGTGAGTATCTGCTTGGTAAAATTCCGGTAGTTAAATTCATTTACAACAGTGTAAAACAATTCTCAACGGCAATCTTTGAATCAAACAGTATGTTCCAAAACGTCGTGCTGGTTCCATTTCATCAGTCAATGGCACTTGGCTTTTTAATGTCAGACGTGCCACAAGTGATAAAAGACAAGCTCGGCGACGATTATGTCTGCGTATTTGTGCCGTGGAGTTTAAATATAACCTCTGGAACAAACCTTTTCGTCAAGAAAAGCGAAGTAGTACCAGTTGAAATAAAATCAGAAACTGCCCTTCAGTATATGCTGACAGCGGGCAGTTCAATGCGCAAAAATGAGTAACTTATATATTTGGAGAAATTATGAATCAACCTGAATTAGAAGATACATTACAGCGGTTGACGAGGCAAATTCTGTACAGTCTGAATCGTTCTAATCAGAATGTGGACAGCTCGCCTATAGTCAAATTAATAAATGTGATTTTAACACAGGCAATCGACGTACATGCGACGGACATACACATTGAGCCGCAGAGGCACAATCTGCGAATACGTTATCGACTTGACGGAATCCTTAGTGAGCTGCATAAGCCGTTTGATGCGGCTATAACACAGACGCTGATTTCGAGACTAAAAATAATGTCGAATATGGATACGACAACACATCAAGTGCCGCTTGACGGTCATATTGATTATGAATACAATGGCCGCAAGATTGATATGCGAGTTGCCTCGATACCAATTAAATATGGTGAAACGATTGTAATAAGGCTTATGGACGTAAGCGAGAATTTACAAAACATTTCAGAACTGGGAATGAGCACGGAAACGGAAAAGACTTTTCGTCAGCTAATACATTCGCCTTCGGGTATGTTTATAGTTACTGGTCCGATGAACTCCGGCAAATCGACTTCTCTGTATGCGGCACTTAGAGAGCTGAACACAGGCGAACAGCACATAATGACGCTGGAAGACCCAATTGAGCAGTTTGTTGACGGTGTGAATCAAATGGAAGTAGTGGAAAAGACGGGCTTAACCTTTGCAAGTGGTCTGCGGTCAATGCTGCGAATGGACTGCAACTGTATAATGGTAGGTGAGGCACGCGACACGGAGACAGCGCAGATAGCAGTTCGTGCCGCTTTAACCGGTCATTTGATTTTGACAACTCTGCACGCTAAAGACAGCTGCAGCGCAATTTTCCGACTTCTGGAGATGAATGTGGAGCCTTACTTATTGGCGGCGACACTGACAGGAGTGATGAGCCAGCGATTAGTGCGACGAATATGTCCGCACTGCAAACAGAGTTATGAGGTCGCAGCTAATTCAGTAGAAGCTGCACTTCTGGGCAAATTTTTTAGTAGTGGAATGAAACTGTATCGCGGCGTTGGCTGCGAACATTGCCGCCACACTGGTTTCAATGGACGGATTGCAATTCACGAGATTTTAGAAGTTGACGAGACAATTCGCAAGTTGATTTTAAATTTCAATGATGTCGAGGCACTCAGGCGGATTGCGTTGGATAAACATTTTGTTACTATGTTTGAGGACGGCATTTTAAAAGTTATTGCCGGTCTTACAACAATAAACGAGATAAATAAGGTTCTTTAATATATTGAGGTGTTAATATTATGAGTTATTTTTTAAAGCAGAGTCGTCGGAACTTCTGGCACGGCAAGTTCACTTCGTTTCCAGATGATTTTATTGTACATGCAATCTCTACACGTCAAAGTGGAGTCAGCAAACCGCCATTTGACAGTTTAAATCTTGCGTTGCACGTCGGAGACAATAATGAGGACGTGATTACTAATCGCAAAAGATTTGCCGCCTCTCTCGATCTTAATGCTGAGGACATATGCACACCTAACCAAGTTCACGGCGATAGAGTTATGCGCGTCGATGAGTCTCATAGAGGGCGTGGAAGCCTTAGTTATGAGGACTCAATTAAAGATACGGACGCACTTATAACTAATACGCCTAATTTGCCGTTAATGCTGTGCTTTGCTGACTGCGTACCGGTTTTATTTGTCGATGAGGAGAACCGCGCGATTGGAATTGCACACGCTGGCTGGAAAGGAACTTTTCTTAAGATTGCCGCTAAAACGTTGATGATGATGACTAAAGAATTTGGAACGGATCCAGCTAAGTGTCTTGCTGGCATTGCGCCGTCGATTGGTGCCTGTTGCTATGACGTTGGCGAGAATGTCCAAACTGCCTGTGCAGAGTCGTTTCCGCGTCACGTTGATGATATTTTGATAAAGCGCAACGGCAAAGTATATGCTGGCTTGTGGTAGGCTAATAAGATTCAACTCATAGAAGCCGGAATGAGTGAGAGTAATATTGACGTTGCACGCGAATGTACTTGTTGCAAAAGCGGCTGGTATTATTCTTATCGTGCAGCGAGTAAATCCGGTTCTGCTCAAACCGGCCGCATTGCCGCAATCATTTCAATTAGGAATGTTGAATGAGGAATGCTGAATGAGGAATTTTTAATTCGTAATGCGTAATGCGTAATGCTTAATTCTTAATGCGTAATTCATAATGAATTTAATGTGGAATTATAAATTATAAATTTTAAGTGATTTTATTATGACAAGAAGATTTTTTATTAAACTGCTTACAACTATAGGATTAGGCTTTCTATTTCCAAAGAAGATTAAGGCTGAGCCTCTTGTTGATGCCGATTTTCAGATGATAGTATTAACTGACAGTCAATGCGTCGATTATAATGTATTCAAGCGTGTGGCAGATACGGCAGTTCGGCATTTTCCAGACTCAAGCATTGTTACTGTAATTGGTGATTTAGTTGATAACGGTGAAGCTGATTATCAGTGGCGTGCGTGGCGGTCTGCGGCTAAGAAACTGCTGCTTGACAGAATATTTTTGCCGGTTATGGGCAATCACGAATGTTACAATCACGACTGGCTTAATTATATTCCAATTCATTATTTAAAACAGTTTGATTTTCCAGATAATGGCACACCGTTTAATGGTTATTTTTATACTTATGATTATCATAACGTACACTTTTTAATAGTGAACACTCAATTCTATGAGCTTGAGGACTTGATGCCTGACTTATTTGAGGCGCAACTTGAGTGGCTGCGTAATGATAAGACGGACTTGTCGTGGAAAGTTGTACTGATGCATAAGGATATTTACGACTACGGACAGGATAAGCTTGATTATGTCGGCGAACAGTTTATGGATTTATTTGATGAGCTTGACGTGGATTTAGTGTTGACTGGGCACTTGCATACTTATCGACGACGCAAGCGTTTCAAACATCACAAACCATTGTATATACTGTGTGGATTGAGCGGAGACCAGCGCTATATAGAGCCTGAACGAGATATTGACGAAGTGAGTGCAACGCCTACTGATAACTATATGGTGCTGGAATCTACTGCCAATGCCCTTAAACTCAGATGCTACGATATAGACAGCAACTTACTTGATGACGTAGAAATTCTTAAATAATATGGTCAACGTATTTAAAAAAAATCGCGAACGTGATGTGAGCGGCGTCCGCGTTTAGTCGCTGGACGCGACTTCAGCGGACAAGTTTCTTTGCTATCTTTCTTTTCAAAGAAAGTAGATGTAATATAAAAAACTTAACTTAAACACTAACAATAAATAATGGGCATTTACTGCGCCCGAATTATGAGGAATCATAAATGTTATTCAACTCATACGAATTTATATTTTTGTTTCTGCCAATAGTTTTGGCTGGATATTTTTTCATCGGCAAAAAACACGATCGTGCCGCTAACGTATGGCTGGCATTAGCCAGTTTATTTTTTTATGGCTATTGGAATAAAAATTATCTGCCGCTTCTAATTATGAGCATAGCAGTCAACTATACATTTGCCGGCTTAATCCTGAACGCACGCAGCAATAAAAATGCCTCACACTCCAAGATGTATTTCATATTAGGCTTGATCTTTAATCTCGGTCTGCTCGGCTATTATAAATACTTTAATTTTATGATAGAGAACCTTAACAGATTGGGCACAAACTTTGAACTCATTAATGTCATCTTACCGCTTGGCATTTCGTTTTTTACCATTACTCAGCTCTTGTATCTGTTTGACTGCTACGAAGGAGTCGCCAAAGATCATAATCTCGTAAATTATGCACTATTTGTGTCCTTCTTTCCACATTTAATGGCAGGTCCAATTCTATACCACCGGCAAATGATGAAGCAATTCGACAATCCTTCCTTGCGTCAATTAGACTGGTCCAATATGTCTCGCGGGCTGACACTTTTCATAATCGGCTTAATGAAAAAGGTATTAATCGCCGACGAGCTGTCACCATACGTTGGATTAGGCTATTCACACACTGCAGAATTGGATTGTTTGACCGCGTGGCTGGTGGCGATAAGTTATATGCTGCAGCTTTACTTTGATTTCAGCGGATACAGCGATATGGCAGTTGGTTTATCAAGAATAATGAATCTTGAAATACCAATTAATTTTAATTCGCCATACCGCGCATCAAGTATGATAAACTTCTGGCAGAGGTGGCACATCTCATTAACGAATGCAATAACCGCCTGCGTATATATGCCAATCGTTAAATTCTTAAAGACGCGGACGTTAATGCACACGATAACGGCGTCGTTTATCTCGTTATTTATCGTTGGAATCTGGCACGGCGCAGGCTGGACATTTGTAATCTTCGCCTTCTTAAACGCAATCGGAATCACAATAAATTACATCTGGAAGCACTACAAACTGTCAATGCCAAAAATTCTGGCTCATATAATAACCTTAACATACGTGCTACTGACAATGGTATTTTTCCGTGCAAGCAGCGTGCAAGATGCAATCAACGTATTTAAGTCAATGGCTGGACTGAATGGCATTGTATTTCCACAAAAGATAGTGACCTTAGCTGAACACTTAGGCATATTAATTCCAGTCGGCGACGTTCCAGGCACATTGTCGAAGACGATTTTTATTATTGCCGTTCTACTTGTCGCACTGTGCCCAAATTCCAATCAGTTAATAAAAAATTTTAAGCCGTCGTATACTTGGCTTGTCGTCATAGTTGTTGGATTTATTTTGACGATACTTTCTATGACTCAGCCAACTGAATTTTTGTATTTTCAATTTTAACAAGGAGTAATACAAATATGGATAAAATTAGAATTGGAACGCGCAGCAGTAAACTTGCGATGTGGCAGGCAAATTTTATTGCTGACCAGTTAAGGAAGCAATATCCATCAATTAAGGTGGAGTTAGTCAATGTCACGACTAAAGGCGACAAAATTTTAGATGCGCCGCTGTCCAAGATTGGCGGCAAAGGATTATTTACCAAAGAACTTGAAGTTCAGATGCTCAATAAAAATATAGATCTTGCCGTTCACAGTTTAAAAGATGTGCCGGTTGAGTTAGCAGATGATTTTAGTCTTGCTGCAATCACTAAAAGGTATGAGCCATTTGACGCCTTCGTCAGTAATAAGTATAACTCTTTTAATGAACTGCCGCCAAACGCAAAAATTGGCACGTCCAGTCTCCGTCGGCGTGCCCAGTTATTAAATATTCGACCTGATTTAACGATTGTCGACTTGCGCGGAAATGTTGATACACGAATTAAAAAGTTAGATTCCGGTGAGTTCGATGCAATCATTTTAGCTGCTGCCGGCTTGAAGCGACTTGGTTATAATGATAGGATTACGGAAATTATGCCGCCTTCTTTAATGCTTCCAGCGGTCGGTCAAGGAGCACTGGCAATTGAAGTGCTCAAAAGTAACGATGAGATTTGTAATATACTAAAATTTCTCGACGACGTTGAGACTCGTGCAGCGGTAAGTGCTGAACGTGCATTTTTAAAAGTAGTGGAAGGCGGCTGTCAAGTGCCCGTTGGTGTTTATGCTGTTGTCTTCGGCAGCAAAGTCACTGTCGAGGCGATTATTGCTTCGATTGACGGCAAAAATATTGTCCGTGATAAAATTACCGGCACAACTGATTCTGCTGAACAATTGGGCATTGAGCTGGCGAACAGGCTTCTCAATGCTGGTGGACGTGAAATATTAACAACTGTCCTCAGCCAGTGAAATGTGAAAGAATCGACATCACGAAATAAACAACGCCCGCTGCGATTAGAGGTCCAACTGCCAGCCCTTTAAAGAAGAAAACACCTGCCATTGTTCCGACGAGCAAAGCTGGCACTACATTAGGATTACTTTGCATAAGCGGCACGCCGGCTCCGCCTGATATTGCCGCCAGCAATCCGGCAGTGACGGCGACTATTCCAATCGGTGTCTTAAATGAATTTATCATAGTTGAGATTGTAACCGTTCCGTCGGCAATCGGCACTAACACCGCTGCAGTTAAGACTATGACGCCCAAGTTTAATCCGTGTGTGCCCATATATTCGAGAATTTGAACTTGACCGGATATTTGACTTATGAATTTTAGGACTAGCACAATGATTGCGGCGTAGACAACGGTCATATTATGCCCTATTATACTTAAAACCAAAACTAATATCAACGTTAAATATTCTTCCAAACTACCACCACCAAACTAATGATGAATTGAGAATGAGGAATGAGGAATAAAAATCGTCTCTCCAATTCCTCATTTCTCATTCATCATTCCTCATTATTTATCGCTTTTTTCGGGCAGGTCGAGATGCAAATGCCACAGCGTATACACTCAGCCGAATCAGGATTCTTAACTGGATTGACCGACATTGGACAGGATTTATAGCACTGACCACAATTGATACAAAGTTCATTATCAATCTTAATGCGATAAAGGCTGATTTTATTTAGTAAACCATAAATCGCGCCTAATGGACAGAGCACTTTGCAGAAGAAACGATATATAACTGTACAGCCGCCAACAGTAATTGCCAGTATAAACATCTTTAACACAAACAATGAGCCGGCGGCACTGCGAAACTCTGAATGAGTAATTAGCATCGGTATTGCTGCCTCTAACGTGCCAGCCGGACAGATATACTCGCAAAACGCAGGTGCGCCTGTACCAGCATAGTCGGTTATCAAAACTGGCATTAATAATACGAATACTAATAATATTACGTACTTAACATATATTAGTGGACGCCACAGATTAATTTTTGGCAGCGGCACTTTGTACACCAACTCTTGAAACAATCCGAACGGGCACAAGAAGCCGCAGACTGCCCGACCAATTAGCAATCCAATTAATAATAAAAAGCCTGTCACATAAAAACTGAATTTAAAATACAATGAGCCGCCTATCGTCTGCAGCGCACCAATTGGACAAGAAAAAGCTGCTGCCGGACACGAATAACAATGCAATCCTGGCGAGCAAAAATTTTTTAACTGACCTTTGTATAATTTGCCGGATAGCAGATTTAAAACTTGTGAGTTCGTGGCAATGGCGGCTGATATTTGAATAATTTTACGATTTAATGATTTAAACATTAATTAATCGTATGACACCTTAACTTGACGTTCATCGTCAACCTGAGTTACTGCTACTTCACATACAGAATATGATTGATGACTATCAGTAACCTGCTTCCTTCCATAGCGTGTTTCAATCCAACGCTGTATCTTTACAACCTGCACAACAAACCATTCTGTTTCGCCATTTCTCAAAGCCTTATGCTGAATGGTCTCTTCAACGATACCATCTTCGCTAACTCCATCAGATCTAACTTCAACAGTGCCATCATATGATTTAATGAGATACTCATAACCATAACCTTTTTTTATGTCAAAAGTTATTATTAGATGATTGTCGCCACCCAACCTCGCAGATACAACATGCTCCATATATCTTCTACTACCAGAAGGAGAAAACGCAATATCCGCCTTAACTTCCGTCATAATCAGAAACATCATCATTATGGTCAAAGAAGATAAAATTATTTTAACCTTATTCATATCATTGCTCCTAACCTAATCCAATACATTCCATACAAATTCGTATCGCCTTATTAAAGATAAGAGTTATCTCGTCGCGGCTTACGCCGTACACGATAAACCCAGCTGCCACAATAAACGTTGCAACCTGACATCTGCGCCGCCAGTATTCATTCATTGAGATAGTCCTTCACGAATTGTTTGTATCCATCTACGTCGGCACCAATAATTGGATCGCCGACAACCTCGCCTTTAGAGTTGACAAATATCGTTGTCGGAACTGCCTCAACGTTTGAAAGGTATTGTGCAATCTCAGAGTTCGGCACGATATTTATAAAATCTGCACGGGCGTCGCCAAGAATCTCTTTAGCAGCGTTAATTGTTTGAGTATCGTTATCGCCACGCACATCGCAGACTATACCAATGAGCTGCACATCATTCGGCATATCTTTTGCCCATTTGCCAAGCTCCGGCATCTCGCCAATACACGGCGGACAGAAAGTGCCCCAAATATTCACAACAGTTAATTTCTTCTTCGTAAAAATATCATTTGTTATCTGGTTGCCGTTCAAATCCTTTGCACTAAATGTCGGAAACTTGCCGCTGACTTGTACTTCCATTGCAGCAGGATTGGGTACATTTTCGTTATATTCCGATGTATTATCTGAGTCGTCGCAGCCGGTCATTATCATTGAAGCTGATAACGCTAACGCCGCAGTTAAAATCAAAACTTTATTCACTTCATTTCACCTCATCAAAAAGATATATATAATCGCCATAACCTTCGGCCTGCATATCCTCACGCGGTATGAAACGCAGAGAGGCACTGTTGATGCAATAACGAAGACCGCCTTTATCCTTAGGACCGTCATTAAAGACGTGTCCAAGATGTGCGCCGCTGGCTTTAACGCGAACTTCAGTACGAACCATACCGTGAGAGCGGTCTTCAATTTCATCAAGTAACGCCTCATCAATCGGTCGACTGAACGCCGGCCAGCCGCAGCTCGATTCAAATTTTGCCGTTGATATAAAGAGTGGCTGCCCAGTGGTAATATCACAATAAATGCCCTCGCGAAATTCTTTGTTATAAGCATTTTTAAACGGCGGCTCCGTCTCAGCGTCCTGCGTAACGGCGTACTGCATTGCGGTCAGATTTTTCCTCAAATACTCGTCCGAAGGCTTGTTGTAAACCGTATCGCGATGATGTTCAGTTGAATTGTCGGACAAATGAGTTTTATTGGCTTCGTCAAAAACGTAATACGGCACGTGACAATAACCGTTTGGATTTTTAATTAAATATTCCTGGTGTTCTTCTTCAGCACGATAAAAATTTAAAATTTCACCAGTCTCAATCGCCAGCGGCTTATCGTAATGTTTCTGCAGATTTTCAAGTGATTTATTGATGATGTCAGCGTCCTGCGCATTTGAATAATAAATGCCCGTGCGATACTGTATGCCTTTGTCGTTGCCTTGACGATTCTTGCTGATCGGATTTATCGAAGTGAAATAAACATCAAGGATTTTGCTGAGGCTGACGACGTTTGAATTATAAATAACGTGGACTGTCTCAGCGTGACCGCTGCCGGAACAAACTTCGCGATAAGTTGGGTTGCTGGTCAGACCGTTTGCATAGCCGCTCTCGACAAACTCAACGCCATTTATCAAACGAAGCAAAGCCTCAGTGCCCCAGAAGCAGCCGCCTGCAAGATAAATTTCAGCCTGACCGTCGGCAGGTTGATTTTTTTGTATGATTTCTTTAGGCATAGTGTTTTTATCCAAATTAACTTCTGATTCTGTGGACGGAGTACAGCCGGAAGTAGTACACAGTCCAATAATCGTCGTCATTATCGCCATAACAATCTTTTTCACATCAACCACCCTTTGTTAATTAGGAATGAGAAATGAGGAATGTTGAATTATTTTAATTATGAATATTGAATATCCAATTGCGGATTTTATCAACCATATTTTCAGCGGTCAGGCCACACAAAGTTAAAAGCTCTGCGCGTGGACCGTGCTCAACAAAATTATCGCCTATACCAAAACGCATAATTGGTTTAACTATATTACTATCCGCCAAAAGTTCTGTCACTGCCGAGCCGAATCCGCCCGCCAGAACATTTTCCTCACAGGTAACAACCAATTTAGACGACTTTGCCAACTCGGAGATAATATTTTTATCAAGCGGCTTAATGAACCTGCAATTAACGACGTTAGCATAAATCCTGGAAACTTTTAAAAGGTCGGCTGCTTCCTTTGCCACTTCGACCATAGTGCCGACAGCAAATATTGAAACGTCCGCCTCACCGCTGACTTTAGAAATAACTTCAGCTTTGCCCCAAGGCAGCGGCTGTGGATTATCAATAATCTTAACGCCAAGACCACTGCCGCGTGGATAACGTATCGCAACCGGAAAATCCTTATTGACCGCCGCAAAGAACATCTGCCGAAGCTCATTCTCGTCTTTAGGCGCAAGTATATTCATATTCGGTATATTGCGAAGATAAGATAAATCAAAAACGCCGTGATGAGTAGCACCGTCCTCACCGACGAGACCGGCGCGATCCAGGCACAACGTCAGCGGCAAATTTTGGAGGCAGACATCGTGCAGAATCTGGTCATAAGCGCGTTGAGCAAAAGTCGAATAGATTGCAACAACTGGGTGAAGACCGCCAGCCGCCATACCTGCCGAAAGAGTAATTGCGTGTTCCTCAGCAATGCCAACATCAAAGAATCGTTGAGGAAATATTTCACTAAACAGTTTTAAGCCCGTGCCGGACGGCATTGCCGCTGTAACCGCAACGATTTTATTATTAGATTTAGCACAGTCAATGATTGCGCGGCTGAAAACAGAAGTATAACTCGGCGGCGCAGACTTTTTTATAATTTCGCCGGTGAACTTATCAAACTTGCCGACACCGTGAAACTTTCGGGCGAATCTTCAGCCGGCTTGTAGCCCTTGCCCTTAGTAGTGTGTACGTGAATCAGAACAGGCACTTCAAAATCTTTGACGCCGATTAAAATATCCTGCATAGCTTTAATGTCGTGACCGTCAACCGGACCAAGATAAGTAAAGCCGAGCGACTCAAAAATCGCACTTGGCACAATTGCTGACTTTAAACCGTATCGGATACTGTTTGCAGTGCTCAAAATTTTATCGCCGATATTTGCAATTGGAATCTTGCGGACGAAATCCTCAAAATCTTTTTTAGCACGACGATATTGCGGAGCAAGCCTAATTTGTGATAAATACTCTGAAAGTGCGCCGACATTCTTATCAATGGACATTTCGTTGTCATTTAAGATGACGATGAGATTTTTTTTGAGCTGGCCGGCGTGGTTCAAGGCTTCGAAGGCTTCGCCGCCCGTTAAAGCTCCGTCACCGATAACCGCAATGACGTGGTTATTTTTATGCTCAAGTTCTGAGGCAATTAAAATACCCAACGCCGCTGAAATTGAGGTGCTTGAGTGACCGACACCAAAGGCATCATACTTCGACTCACTGCGCTTTGGAAAACCGGTGAGGCCGCCCTTCGTTCTGAGCGTATGGAAAGTGTCCTTGCGTCCGGTGAGTATTTTATGTGTGTAAGCCTGGTGGCCAACGTCCCAAACTAATTTATCGTTGTCGAAATCAAAGACGCTGTATAATGCCAAAGTCAGCTCAACCGTGCCGAGACTCGGCGCAAGGTGCCCGCCGTTGTTGGCGACTGTCGACAATATAAGCTCACGAATCTCACTTGCAAGTATCCTGAGTTCCTGCAAATTTAAATCGTGAACAATTTTTGGTGATGTAATTTTATCTAACAGCCGCTCCATAAATCTTTTAAGTCTCCTTATATAATAAATTTAGCTGCCTTAATTGTAGTATATTTAGGATTTAAAGTCAACAGAATTAAAAAACGCAGAGACAGTCTTAAATGATTCAGCCTCCGCGATTTTTCATTTATCGTCGAATATGACATTGACGATACCATTTAACATACGCCGCTGCTTGTCAGTTGGAAACTTTGAGTTAATGGTGTACCTGCCGTTTAAAATGAAATTATTGAAGTCGACAATCTCGTCTGTGTCGCTGATGTTTTGGTCGTTCTCCAACAGATAATCAAT
>JAFUTM010000308.1 GCA_017484235.1 Selenomonadaceae bacterium | reverse complement strand
TCAGGTGCAGATACTCCCAAAGTTGTCGGATCAGCCTCTTTTTTAATAACAGCGTCGGCATTTTTCACGCAAGCGACGGTTGAGCCAAGCATATAAGAATATTCTTCGGCTTTTTGACAATGACGTCTCCACGCAAATACAAAATCGTTGGCGGTTACGTCGTCGCCGTTAGACCACTTTGCGTCACGAAGGTGGAAAGTATAGGTTTTGCCATCTTCCGACACATCAAAACTCTTTGCAATGGCTGGAATTGCTTTTCCATTAGAATCCAACTGCATTAATCCATCAATACAATCGGCAATTACCTCAAATGAAGCTGGATCAACAGCCTGCGCGGTATCGAGTGATACGACATTTGAGGCAAGCATAACACTTAATTTATTACTATCATTAGATGCTGAATCTTCTCCGCATCCAGTCACCAAAGAGGTTAAGACCAACAAAATCAATGCCAAAATTTTTTTCATTTTGAAATTCTCCTCTATTAAATTTATTAAATAAAATCATTAAATAGAATCATCTTCTATAAAAAAATGTTGATAGTCTTTTTCATCGTCCCAACAATTTCCGCCCCATAAAAAATTATGCTCACGAAACAGTTGGCAACACAAATCATCTTCGACAATTTTGTATGGAAAAGTTTTTTCACGATCTTCAAAATCTGCAGAATTATCCGGCGCGATAATTTTTTTGCCGTCAACAGTTTTTATATAAGGATTATACAACGGATTAATATCAACAGCTAAGCCATATCCGTGTTTTGAAATTCTTTGTGTAAATGAAACAAAACGAAAATTAAAACAAGACGAATTATTATCTCGCATTGACAATTCATCATCTGCCTCGTATTCATCAATCAGACGAATCTTTTCAATCGGGTAACTCGCCTTAAACAGTTTCTGGAAAATATCAATTAAATCTTCCGCAATCTTAACATTGCAAATCATTTCGCCATACAAAATATTTCCGTTCAAGTCTTTATGCAAGAGGCTGAGATAACGTAAATTTTCTAAAGGTATTGTACAATCTTTTTTATAGGATTTACCATTGATCTTTGAAAAAATTTCATCGTTAATTGTTGAAATACAAAAATTTTCCAATAAGCTCATTTCCTTTCATTTGAACAAAAACTTTTATTATGATAACATATTGAAAAAATAAATGTCAAGCTGAATGGAGAGATTTAACATTGAATTTAGATGAGAAATTGGAAAATATGATTGGCTATATTGGAACAAAAGTACCTGGTCTCGGTGTTATAGTATTCAAAAATGGCAAAGAAGTTTACAGCAAATTTTTAGGACGACGCCACATTAACATAGATAAACCAGTAACGAGACATACACGATTTAGGGCAGCATCGTTGTCGAAGATGTTCACTATGTTCACGATAATGCAGCTTGTAGGAGAAGACAAAATCTATCTTGACAAAGATGCAAGTGAGTATCTTGGATTTAAATTGCGCAATCCGAATTTCGCGGACACACCAATAACAGTGAGAACGCTGGCAAGTCATACATCTTCAATAAGAGACGACAAAGTTTATAGTCTGCCGCCGGAATTTAGTGTAAAAGAATTTTTTGACGAGGACGGCAAATTTTATAATAATGGCGTACACTTCGCACCGAAAGAAGAAGAAATTGGCAAATATTTTACATACTGCAATTTAAATTATGGGCTGCTCGGCACTATAATTGAACGAGTTACCGGCGAACGCTTTGATTTGTATCAAAAGAAACACATATTGCAGCAGCTTGAAACTAAAGCAGATTATGTAGTGGGCAATCTTGGCAAAGATGAGTTTAACAATCTTGGGACACTGTATCAAAAAAATAAGAATGGCGAATGGAACGAACATTTTAGTTGGATAGCTCAGATTGACGATTATACGGTACAGCCGGAAAAAGATATGGTATTAGTGCAAAATCCTTATGCCAGAGATATGGACACAATGTACAGTTTGAATAATTATAATATTGGAACTAATGCAACGATATTTTCTCCTACAGGTGGACTAAGAATCTCATTTGAAGAGTTGTCGCATTGTTTGGAGATGCTAATTAATGGCGGTACATATAAAGGCAGAGAAATTATCAGAGCTGATCTGTTATCTGAAATGATGAAACCACAATGGACTTATAATAAAAAAAAGCCAAATGGCGATACTAGCAGTGTAATGTTTAATTATGGCTTTGGAATTTATAAAATTGAAGGCAACGGAAATGCCAGATTGTGCAAAAATTATGCCATTGACTTGATTGGACATAGCGGCGAAGCTTATGGATTGATCTCTGGATTATATTTTATACCAGGCACAAAAAATGGTGTAATATTTATGATAAATGGTGAGGCTGTGGAACCTGACAAAAATGAAAAAAGTCTTGGCAGATTCAGTAACTGTTACATTTGGGAAGAAGAGTTGATGAATCCCATTTGTGAATACTTTTTTATAAACTGAATACTGGAATATCATTACAATAAAAATGGCTCAAATTTTTCTATTGCTCTTCTGTTAAATGCATTTAAAATTTAGTAGACCATAATATTGTTAATTAGAATTATTCTTTTCGTTACGGAGATGAGTGCCAACTGAAGAGGACAAATTATCAGCGTGGTCAATATAGTAACGCTCATCGTCCGGCAGATTATCATAATCAAAATACCAAGGAAGATGAAGGGCACGCAAGTCACCGACCGTACGAATGGATAAACGAAGATTGTAATGGCGACAATTACAATAAAGCGCAAATGTAGTATCAAGCTGAACGAAGTGGATATTCGGAGCAACGTCAGTTAGATGATAAAAACTGCTTTCAAGTTTCTGCCAAAAATCTTTATTATAAAAAGTAATATCGTCATAAATCAGACCAAGTCCAGCCTTGCGAATGAAACGATTCTGCTGCAGAATTTTGAGAAGCAGCTGAACGACGTTCTTAGGGCAAGAATCAATCGGCACAACGTCAGGATCAGTATATACATAAGGTGTCTTAATATCAAGCTCCTCAAGGATACCACTAATCCAGATTGATTTAAAGCCAAAATTCTTTTTTAAATAAACAACCTTAACGCGCGAATCATTATTAAAACTGTTGTAATAATCAATAAGCGGCGGATAAGTCGACTTATTGTCCAAAATGATAATATTGGTGTAACTGGCGTCTAGGAGCCAGTCAATGAGTTGCTTCATAACACCGACGCGGTCACGGGCATTAATAAAGATTGGAATATTAAAACAAGCTGCCTCATCATCGGAATCAACGTTGAGCAGCGAGTACTCAATATCAAGGTGAATATTTTTTAATGCATCACGAGTGTCCTTGCCGTCGATAATGGACGTGACAATATTGAGATTGTCGGCAGCCTCAGTGAAAGATTTTTTAATGTCGAGACACTTTTTATAAGCCTTTGCCGCATCGTGGAGAAGGTCTTTGGCGACACAGATATTACCGGAATAAAACAGAGCAATCTCGTCCTCGTCGTGCCAGAGGTCGCTGCGAATCAGCATATAATTATTAATATAAGAATCCGCCTTATCGAAGTTGCCTATTTGATAATTTACGATTGCAAGAATAAATAGAATATGCATAAACTTTTCGGACAGATCGGGCTGGGCGAGCAGGGCGCAATATATGTAATTGCGAGCATTTGTGCCTTCGTGGTCGGAAAGAGCTTTCAGTGAGGCATAAATCAAAATATTAATATGGTCAAGAATTTCTAATAACTGTTTAGGAGCGGGCTGGCGTTTAGGAGCTTTAGCCATTTGATTGTAAGTCCAGCAAGCTTCCATTAAGCAATTAGTCATAGCGTCCAAGTCGTAAACTTTTTTAGCTTCAAAAAACTTATTGTGTAAAGCCTCAATATCCATAATAACACCACCAATCTAATGAGGAATTGATAATTAGGAATGAGGAATTTTTAATGCGTAATGCGTAATGCATAATTCGTATTTCGTAATTGAAATAATTCAACATTCAACATTCAACATTCAACATTCATAATTCATAATTCATCATTCATAATTATTTATAACATGTTGCGCAAAAGGGCTTTGGTGCGCTCCTCCTTTGGATTATTGAAAAATTCAGCAGGCGTATTTTCCTCGACGATGATACCGCCGGCCATAAAAGTAACGCGGCTTGCGGCTTCGCGAGCGAACGCCATTTCGTGAGTGACGACAACCATAGTCATATGTTCGGCAGCG
>JAFUTM010000307.1 GCA_017484235.1 Selenomonadaceae bacterium | reverse complement strand
GATCGTTCGATCGAGATAACCTGCACTGGCGTTGCTGCTTTCGCCATTTTCGTTGAAATTAGTGGTGTCAAGCGAGCCATAATATTTCATATTGATGTTAAGTGAAAGTGCAGTGGCTTTACCGTTAGCAGTGTTATAAGAATGCTGGACGTAGGCGAGAGTTGAATTGTTGGTCTCATAAAAATTGACGGAAATCTCCTTAACGCTTGCAGAAGATTTACTGCTGGTGAAGCTGTAATTGTCACCATAACTTTCTTCAATAAGATTAAGCGGTTCTTTTACCCACCACGTATAAAGAGCCTGCCATATGATCTTCTGTACGTCACTAAGACTGCTGTAATCCGAACTGAGTGTCACTTTGAATTTGTTGTTAATCGTGAACGAATTTGAAGTAAAATTGGTATTGAGATTGCCGTTCTCAGGCACGACGGATTCAGCGGTTTTAGTAGTGGAGTTTCCGGCGTCAGAGCCTGTGATTGCACCGGTATCCTCATTTTCTAAAATGATTCCGCACCTTTCGGATAAGAAATTAGAACCATAGTTTTCTGCTTCTTCCAAAAAGTGATTTATTGCATCTTGAATACCGCTGTATATTGGACAGCAGACAGTAACTGCATCATTGAGCACAGTCGTCACATTTGAAGACGTCGCCTCGTCAAGAGAACCCATAAAAGCCTTAATTGCGTCAAGCGGCGAATATTCCGTCGCTTCATAGACTTTAACCGTTTCCGTATTTCTTGATGAACCGCTGGCCTTAATCGTGTCGATAGCAAGCCTGCCACCATTTAATGTATCATTGCTAATGTTAGCCATATCAACCACTCCTTTGTTTAAATTCCAATCTCAAATATCTTAATTGCATATATATTATATTAATAATAGAACAGTCACATTTTATTTGTCAAGTCTTTTTTAAGTTGTGTGAATAATTTAATCTGATTTTAATGTAAAATTAAATATTTATACTTGTTTTCTGGTAATTGTTGTGATATATTAACAATTAATAATTCGTAATTGCTTTATTTAAGCATTACTTATTGCGCATTAATAATTATTTTGGAGGCTGAGCGAATATGAGACGAATAAAAAAATTAATGGCAGCGACAGTGTTGGCGTTTACGACAGCAAGCTTTTCGCCAGCAGAAGCTAACGATTTAGTACTTGGAACTTTCTTTACATCAGATAATGACACAACAATGCAATGCTACTTGTCAAGAGATGGCATTAACATGAAGCATTGGGCTACTGTCGGTGCAATTATGGGACGAGATATATCGTGTCAATACTATAATGGTTTTTTTTATATTTGTCTGGTGGAGCCGCCTGATTCAGAAAATACATTCAGAATTTATAAAATGGAAGCTGCCAATCCATCAAATCTAACGCCAATGACATATAAGGTGATAGATCGTGGTGACAAGAACAGAAATATCTGGGCACCAGATTTATTTATTGATGAAGGCGGCAAGGCATATGTTTATTTTGCCAAGCAGCGCCATCATAAATCTAAAAATAATGAACGCCAGTTCGACATCTATGTTGCTACCACTGACAATATAGAAGATGAGAACGTAGGCTTTAAACCAAATGCAACTAAGATTGATGTTCCGGAACAGTACGAGAATGTAATCGATGCACAGGTGCGCAAGATAAACGGAACATATTATATGATATTGAAAAACGAAACCTATACAACCAGCAACGATAACAAGTCACCTATCTTATTAAGATCCAATTCGCCGACTTCCGACTTTGTAGAAGTAACCGATTGGCCACTGAAATATATTCGCGGCTATGAGGGCTTCTCAATCCTTGAACGAGGCGGTAAAGTTTATATTTATGCTGATAACTTTTCGCATAAATATGACAAAGTATCGACTTCAAATTATACAGTGTGGTATACCGATGTTAATAATATAGAAACTGGACCATATAAGTCGAGATATGTGGAATCTGACAATCCTATGCGTCATGGCAGTTTACTCTTGCTTGACGAGACCACTCAGGCAGCTCTTAATTTAGACTCAATCTTTTTGAGCCAGCTTGTAAATGAGAACATAGATAATTCGTCCACTCAAGTGAGCACACAAGGCGATACTGTTAAAGAAATTAAATTGACAAAAGAAGACTACGGCAATGGCGAAAAAGGCAGCACGGTAACGATTGACTACTTTGCGCCAGCTCCAAATGTTGTATATATTGTACCTAGAAAGACGAACGTTGTCATAAACAATATCTATAATCCTTATGGCGTAACAGAATTTAGTGTTATCCTGCAGGACGAAGCCAGCTTTAAGATTATAGATGAAAAACGAGAGCAAAATCCTGATAATGGAGACGAGAAGTTTACTTTCAAAATTAATATTAATGGCAATATACAAGATGTTCTTGATGCAGACGGCAATAGCGTAAAAACGAGCAAACCTCTTTAAACCAACAGGAGACAAGTACTTGGATTTAACACAGTTTATTTATAAAAATGAAACCATTGGGCAGATAACTGATTCAGATGCATTTAATGTGGCGTTTGGCGTTGATGCAAACTTTGTGCCGCCGATGGGCATAATGTTGACCTCAATGGTAATGAACAATCCACAGACTCAGCTTCACGTCCACGTGTTTTTAAATTCTATTTTAGATGAAGACGTTGCGCGACTGAAACACTTCGTCAGTCAATACCCAAACGTTCAGATAGATTTATATTATGTAAACGTCGAGGTGTTCAAAAACTTCAGTGTCGGCAAGGGCTATACAGTTGCAACATATCATCGTATAATCATTGCTCAGGTGCTTTATCCGGCAGTCTCTAAGCTTCTTTATATTGACGCTGATACGCTGTGCGTTGGCAAACTGACTGAACTGAATAAACTGACCTTTGAGGATAACATATTGCTGGCGGTAGCGGATAAAGGCGAATGGCTTGCACAGCATAAGCGTGATATTGGAATTGCCGAATCACAAACTTACTTTAATGCGGGCGTCCTGTATATAGACTTAAATAAGTGGAACCAATACAGCTTGTCTGATAAGATGATAGATATGTTGAACAGCTGCCACCTTTCATTTCAAGACCAGGATGCACTCAATTTAATAGCCGGTACGCAAATTAAGGCGATGCCGGTACGATTTAACCAGTTTCTTCTGATGAAGCACGATAATGACGACTTGCCAGAGGACACAGTGTTTATACATTTTGCCGGACAGGTGAAGCCGTGGCAGCCCTGGTGTGACAATCCGCAACGAGCAGTCTATGATGAGTATAGAAATAAATCCTTATGGAAGGAATTTGACTATCGCCCACGCGATTATCAGGAGAACCGATTAATGGGCAAGGCCGCACGCCGACAAGGACAATTGTTGACTGCCCTCAAATGGTACTATCTATACGCAAAAGACAAACTAATGACTAATGCTTAATTATGAATGAGGAATGAGGAATGATGAATTGTGTATTGTTTTTATTCCTAATTCAGCATTCAACATTCCTAATTAGAAAAATCGCCGAACACGATGTGAGGCGCGTCCGCGCTTGTCGACGTGATGTCGGCACAAGCGGACAAGTTTCTTTGCTACTTTCTTTGTGTAAAGAAAGTAGATGTAACTTAAAAAATTTAAATTAAGGCACAAACATAAATAATGAAGATAAACATTTACATAGCGACACAAACGGAACACGATTTTCCGCAAGATAAAAATTACATACCACTAATTGTCGGCAAGCCAGATTACAAGTTAGACGGCTCAATGAACGACAGCACGGGCAACAACATAAGTGGTAAAAATCCATTCTACTGTGAGCTGACCGGACAATATTGGATATGGAAAAACGATCATACGAGCGATGTAGTCGGCTTGTGCCATTATCGACGGTTTCTGTGGATTAACGATATAAAGCGTCGACTCTGCAGAAAAAACTTTAACGCTTTAAACGACACCGTAAATCATCACCTCGATACAAGCAGCCTGGAATCACTACTCAACGAATATGACGTTGTCTTGCCGCGCCCATACATCTTTTCAAAGGACAACATAAAGTCTCAGTTTATAACCTATCACGGCCAGAAGAACTACGACTTAATGACAAACTCCGTCAAAAAGTTGTACCCAGAATATATGAATGATTTAGAACAAACATTCAGCCGCCGTTATGAGTACTTTGCCAACTTAATAATTGCCAAAAAGAAGTTGTTTGACGACTATTCCGAGTGGCTGTTTACAATTTTGAATAATGTGGAAAATCAAATTGACCTTAACGACAAAAACAACGCGCGTCTATTAGGGTATATGGGCGAACGACTGTTAAACGTATACGTCGTTCACAATCACCTAAATATAAAAGAGGTGCCGCAGATTTTTATTTCCAGCCAAAATGACGATGAAGACCTGTATATTGACTTCAGATATATAAAACGGCGTTACTTTGCCGGTATATTGGATATTGAAGAACGTATCCGCAACAAATTAAAGTCTTGATATTATGAGGAGTGACAATTTTGATATTAACTATAGCTGCTGCTGTATTTGTTTTTGGACTGTTAGTGCTGGTGCACGAATTAGGGCACTTTATAACGGCAAAAATGACCGGTATGCGTGTCGATGAGTTTGCAATTGGCTTCGGACCGAAAATGATAAGTACAAAACGCGGTGAAACATTATACTCAATCCGTGCCGTTCCACTCGGCGGCTTTAACGACATTGCCGGAATGGATCCGCTAAATAACGAAGCCGGCGAACGCGGTTATTGTGAGAAGCCGGTCTTATCCAGAATGATAGTTATCCTTGCCGGTTCAATGATGAATTTTATTTTGCCGATAATCCTGTTCTTCGGTATATTCTTTTTCTCAGGCGTAAGTACTCCGTCGAATGAGCCGATAATCGGCACTGTTATTGAAGGTAAAGCTGCTGATACTGCCGGAATTAAATCTGGAGACAGAATCGTTAAAATAGACGGCAAAGACATTGCTACCTGGACAGAGTTCGTTGACTCAATTAAAGACGCGCAGGACAAGCAGCCGATAAGTATCACATATGAGCGATCCGGTCAGACTGTCGAGACGACGGTCACTCCAGCGTACGATAGTGCAAGTAAGCGTGTCCTCATTGGCGTACAGAGTCTAATTGACCATAGAGAAGCCGGCTTTTTAGAGTCAATCCAACTATCCGCGCAACGGACGATTGATATATTGACAATGATGATAAACGCGCTGATTGACATATTCTACAGTCCGTCAGAGGCAGAACTAGCAGGACCAATAGGCATAGCCCAAATGGCTGGCAAAGTGGCAGAGACCGGATTTGTGCCGCTTCTGAATTTCGCCGCATTGCTCAGTTTAAATCTCGGTCTGATAAATCTGCTTCCGGTTCCGGCACTTGACGGCGGCCATTTCGTAACATTGCTGCTCGAAGCCGTTAGAGGTAAGCCACTCAGCCCAAAGGCCATTATATATACTCAAAGAGTTGGCG
>JAFUTM010000306.1 GCA_017484235.1 Selenomonadaceae bacterium | reverse complement strand
AGTTCAAGGTGAATTTAAATTTTCGCCTTCAGTTAAGACAGCTTATATGCCGCGTGTATATTCCGGCGCTGCGGCTAAGACAGAACTTGAAAAATTGATTAACAGTGGAGCAAATTTTTTAATTCTTGATGAGCCAACAGTCTGCTTGGATCTGTTGACTATTATTGAACTTGAAAATGCTTTAAAAGATTTTAAGGGTACGGTTATGTTCTCGGACAGTGATCACGAATTTATTCAGGCTGTTGCAACGCGAATCATTGATATTACTCCTGATGGTACAGTTGACAGAATCTCAAAATATGATGATTTTCTGACTAACGAAACAGTTCAACAGCAAATTGCGGAAAAATATAAATCTTAATGATATATAATTAATGAGGTTTTAACATTTATAGGAGTGATATTGATGGCACTACGAGGCATACGCGGCGCAGCGACAGTTGAAACTAATACAAAAGAAGATATTTGGCAAGTTGCAAGATTATTAATGACTCAATTAATGTCAATGAATCAATTAAACTTTGATCAAGTTGGAGCGGCAATATTTTCTACGACGGAAGATTTAACGGCTGCATTTCCGACAACTGGTGTACGTCAGCTTCCTTCATTCTCGCATATACCGTTGTTTGATACACGTGAACCAAGTATTGATAATAGTTTGCCAATGTGTATAAGAGTATTGCTTTTAGTTGACATTGAGACTAATCCGCGAGATATTTGTCACGTTTATCTCGGTAAAGCTAAGGCGCTTCGTCCTGATTTGTCAAATTGAAATAATAAAAAGTTTGTGTTGGACGATAAATAACACAGGCTTTTTTTCTTTATAAATTTTGTAGGAGTGATATAAATGTCGATATTATCAGCAATAGTTGTGCCGCATCCACCGATAATTTTGCCGGAAATTGGACGCGGCGAAGAAAAGAAAATTCAACGAACGATTGACGCATATTGTGAAGTGTCAAGGCGGGCTGCTGAATTGGAACCAGACACAATTGTAATTACAAGTCCACATTCCATAATGTATGCGGATTATTTCCACATATCGCCAGGTCAGTCGGCAAGCGGCAACTTTAGTCAATTCCGCGCACCGCAGGTAGAAATCAAGGTCAATTACGATACAGAATTTGTCAGCACGCTTGCAAATGCAGCAACTCAAGAAAAATTAAGTGCTGGAACAATCGGCGAACGTTCTGCGGCATTAGATCACGGTTCGTTGATACCACTGCGTTTTTTGGAACAGGCTGGAATCAATTTAACTGATACCAAAGTTGTTAGAATTGGACTATCCGGCTTGTCCGCAAGTGAACATTACAAACTTGGTCAGTTAATCGCTAAAACTGCCGATAAATTAAATCGACGTGTGGTATACGTTGCCAGCGGTGATCTGTCACATAAACTCAAATCAGACGGACCTTATGGTTTCGTTGATGAAGGTCCGATATTTGACAAAGAAGTTATGGACTATTTGAGTAACGGTGACTTTTTATCAATGCTCAGAATGGACAATACCCTATGCAAAAGAGCAGCCGAATGTGGTCTCCGTTCGTTCTGGATAATGGCGGGCGCACTTGACAGAAAGTCCGTTGAATGTGAGTTTTTATCTTATGAAGGCACCTTTGGTGTCGGTTATGGAATCGTTTGGATTAACATTAACGGTGAAGATGAATCGCGCAATATTGGCGAACAACTTATCGAAGCCAATCATAAAGATATGGAAATTTTAAAAAAGAAAGAAGATGCTTTCGTTCGACTGGCACGTCTGAGTTTAGAGACATATGTTAAAACTCATAAACCGCTGGATAAATTGCCCGATAATTTACCAAGTGAATTGACCGATCGTAGAGCCGGTGCTTTCGTCTCATTGCACAAAGACGGTGAACTGCGCGGCTGTATCGGAACGATTATGCCCACCACTAATTCTGTTGCCAATGAAATCGTTCAAAATGCAGTATCAGCCTGTTCACGTGATCCGAGATTTTCACCTGTTACTGAAGATGAGCTTGATGATATTGTTTATAGTGTCGACGTGCTAAGTGAGCCGGAGCGAATTTTTGATATTAATCAGCTCAATGTAAAACGCTACGGTGTAATCGTTGAAAATGGCGGACGTCGCGGTCTCCTTTTGCCGGACTTAGAAGGTATTGACACTGTTGCGGAGCAAGTGGCAATTGCTAAACGCAAAGGAAATATCGCGCCAAATGAAAAGGTCAATCTTTGGCGCTTTGAAGTTATAAGACATCATTAAATTTTAATTTTTGGCACAATCAATGTTGTTGTCGACCCATTTGGTTATTTCTTCAGGCGATTTTTTACAGGCAAAAACAAGCTCACTTATTAAAATCTGTCTCGATAACTCCATAAGACGCCGTTCGCCGCTGGAGATTTTGCGTTTTTTGTGCTGCAGGGAAAGATTCCTCGCTACAGCGGTGACTTCTAATATGTTACCGGTTTTCATTCGTTCCAATATTATATTAAAGCGTTTATTCCAGCTGCCTTCCATATGATCAGGCTTGGACTGCAAAACGGCTTTAACTTCGTTAATCTTGTCGCTGCTTATGATACTGCGCAGACCAATCTGATCAATTTTATCTACAGGCAGCATCAATTTTAAGCTGCCCATTGGCAACTTTAATACATAATACGATTTTATTACGCCGCCAACTTCATTATCTTCAACTCCAACTATTTCTCCAGCTCCGTGCATTGGATAAAATACTATATCTCCTATCTTCAACTGACGCCACCTCCATATTAGCAAATATTATTTAATACATAGCAGACAATTTAACAACTGCTATGTATTTTAATTTATCCGCTAAACTATTCTGATTTTGTTGATCTTAAAAATAATTGCAACAATTGTTCTTTTGGATTTTTGTTGTGATGAATTATATTATTAACGGTTTCACAAATTGGCAGCTCAACACCGGCAATGTGAGACAGTTTGACAATCGCAGACACTGTATCGACGCCCTCAGCAAGTTTAGTAAAGGATCGACGACAGACAAAATCTTCACCAAATTGACGATTGTGACTATGTTTAGAAAAAAGAGTTGCCTCGTAATCGCCAAGATGTGAAAGGCCATATACCGTCATCTTTTCGCCGCCCAGTGCCTCAATCAATCGCGACAGTTCAGCTGTACCTCTTGCCATAAGCGCACCTTTTAGACTCGAACAGTTTAAACCATCAAGCATTCCGGCCGCAAGACCAATAACATTTTTGGCAGCCGCACCAATTTCTATGCCAATTAAATCACTGCCATAATAAAATCTAATTAATGGACTTTTGAAAACTTCTACAAGTTCGTGCGTTAAATCTTTGTCAGCCGAAGCCATAACCATACAATTAGGTATACCTTTCAAAAAATCTTGAACGTGGCCAGGCCCAACCCAAACTGCAACGTCAGGCGATTTAGCAGGATAAAACAATCCATTTAATTCTTCATTAAAAACCGTAGTTAAACGTTTTCCGTCAAGATTTTCCAAGCCCTTCATACAGAGAATAAATTTTTTATTTTCAATACCATTTAAGCCGCCCAATTGACGGACAAACGGACGCAGCTGCTGTGAGTTAATTGAAATTATAATCACATCAGCAGAATCAACAGCCTCATCAAGATTATTTGTCAAATTTATACTTTCTGGCAAAGTTAAATAATCATTTTGACGAGTTTCCATTAATTCCGCCATATTACGAGAAGTCTCTCGGCCCCAAAGTGTAACCTCATGCCCAATGTGATCGGCGTACCAGGCGTGAAAACTGCCCCAGCGTCCGCAGCCAAGAACTGTTATCTTCATAAGTTAAACCATTCCTTTGACAAGGTTATGTATGGCAAGGACTTCTTTTAATAATTCTTCCAATTTATCGAGATACACCATATTTGCACCGTCACTGAGAGCTTCCTCTGGATTATCGTGAACTTCCAAAAACAGTCCGTCAATACCGACGGCAGTCGCCGCTCTAACTAAATATTTAACGAACTCACGCTGACCGGAAGACTTTGTGCCCGCGCCGCCTGGAAGTTGGACGCTGTGTGTGCCGTCAAAGATCACCGGATAACCGAAGGAACGCATTATCGGCAGACTCCTCATATCGACGACTAAATTATTGTAACCAAATGAAGCGCCGCGTTCTGTCAGCATAATTTTATCTGTACCACTGTGAATTAATTTATCAACGACATTTTTCATATCGTTTGGCGATAAAAACTGACCTTTTTTCACATTGACGACACGACCGGTTTTAGCTGCCGCATCTAGCAAATCTGTTTGACGGCACAGGAACGCCGGTATTTGAATAATATCAGCAACTTCACCGACTTTTGCCGCCTGGATTGTCTCGTGTATGTCAGTTACAATTGGTACATCTAATTGACGTTTTATATCCGCCAGCATTTCAAGTCCTTTATCAAGACCAGGACCGCGAAAGTTTTTATATGAACTACGATTGGCTTTATCAAATGACGCTTTGAATACATAGTTAATGCCAAGTCGTTTAGTAATATCCTTAATTTCACGACCAATATTTAGCGTACGATCAAAATCTTCCAACACACAAGGACCGGCTAATAAAACAAAATCACCGCTGCCAATCTCAAAATTTTTAACTTTAACAACATTCATCATATTCACCTGCTATACTATATTTTGATATTCCACTTAATCTATAAAATCAGGACTGCGCTTTTAATTCGTTAAAGCAGTCCATAAATAACGCGCGTTCTTCGTCGTTCATTCTGCGACCAGTCATATCATTAAAAAATTCTTCAAATAGCTGTGCATCGTTGAGGTGTTCGCGCTGCTGCAATTTAAGACTTTCTCTTATTTCACGTTCGGAAACTATTTCCACGCCAAGCAGATTTGGAAATAATGCACTTCTCAATTTTTCGCCGGCATTATAAGGATTTTCATCTTGCAATTTGGCAAGTATATAATCATTTGAACTCGGTTCCTTTTGCAAAATATCATCTAATAAGCCTGTAACCGTTCTGACGTCGCGTTTTGGTGTTAATTTGTAAGGTTTATCAGGCAACTTACATTTACCAAATTTATCAATCTCAACAATATCAATGACCTTATTTTGATGTTCTTCGTCAAATGAATATTTTAGTAAAGAACCGCTGTATCTTACATTATTGCCTCTGTTCTGCGGTTGATGCAAATGACCGAGTGCCGTATAATTATAATCTGCAAAGTGAGCGGCATTAATTTCATCTATACCGCCGACCATTTGCACTTCAGATTCAGAGCGGACACTGCCTTTTATGAACAGATGAGCTATGGCGACGCTTCTTTTGTTATTGGGAATTTTAGATCTGGCAGCCTCTATAATTATTTTTGCCGCATCATCATAGGTCATATAATTATTTGACGGAAAATCAAATTTTTCACGAACTATTGATGGATAAAAATATGGAATTGGTGAAAAATAAATCTCACCGTATTCGTCATTAAAAATAATCGGCTCCATATCAGAACTGATTTTTGAGCGCATATGAAAGTTTAATTTGTCAAACATTTTACTGCCAAAATTTAAACGCGAGCTATCGTCGTGATTGCCGGCTATGCACAAAACCGGTATCTTTTTTTCAAGTAGTAACTTGGTCAAGACTTCATCAAATAAATTAATTGCATCAACTGGCGGAATACGGCTGTCATAAATATCACCAGCGATTATTATCAATTCCGGTTTCTCATTATCGACGAGCTTTAAAAATTCATTTAATATATATTGTTGGTCGTCTATCAATGAATGTTCTCGCAGCTTTTTTCCGAGATGCCAGTCAGCAGTGTGTATAAACTTCATAAAATTGACCTCATAAACAACAAAATAACAATTTACAAAATTTAATATATATTTTTAAAATTCTATACATAATTTTATTGTCCTGCTTACATTCGCAAAAAAACTTAAAAACAATTTCATGATCGTGAGCATTTGACAAAATAAAAAAGCTCTCACCAATAATTATGAAGATGAGAGTTTTTTTAGAATGATTTATGTCAAATTAGATTTACTTATTTCATTACGCGCTTAAAGGTTTCGACGACATTTTCTTTAGTGAAGCCGAATTTTTTAAAGAGAAGACCAGCCGGAGCAGAGGCACCAAATCCTCTCATTGTAACGGTTGCGCCGTCAAGACCGACATAGCTGCCCCAGCCAAAGTTCTTAGCTGCTTCAATAGCAACACGAGCACGAATATTTTTCGGCAGAACTTGTTCTTTATATTCGTCAGATTGCTGCTCAAAGAGATCCATACAAGGCATTGAAACAACGCGAACATTGATTCCGTCTTTGGCAAGTTCTTCCTGAGCTTCAATCGCCAATGAGACTTCCGAACCGCTGGCAATGAGAATACCCTTACATTCGCCTTTAGCTTCAGAGACAACATACGCGCCTTTGAGTGCTTCTTTACTTGAACCAGGTAACTGTGGCAAGTTCTGACGAGTGAGGACTAACGCAGTCGGAGTCTCTTTACTTGTAACTGCCAGATACCAGCCAGCCGCAGTCTCAGTAGCATCAGCTGGTCTGAATACGTTGATATTCGGCATTGCGCGGAGCATAGCAAGCTGCTCAATTGGCTCGTGTGTAGGACCGTCTTCGCCAACTCCGATTGAGTCGTGCGTTAAAACGTAAGTTGTAGGAATTTCCATTATCGCAGCAAGTCTCATCATCGGTTTCATATAATCGCTGAACACGAAGAAGGTGCCAACATATGCGCGGAGTCCGCCATAAAGAGTAAGACCATTTGCCATTGCAGACATAGCAAGCTCACGAACACCAAAATGCAGATTGCGACCAGCATAATCAGCTTTACTGAAATCGCCGCCGTCTTTCATATATGTCTTGTTTGAAGGTGCAAGGTCAGCACTGCCGCCGATAAGATTAGGAACGCGATCTTTGAGACGATTAATCATTGTGCCGGATAATGCGCGAGTTGCCTGCGGTTTATCTTCATATGCCCAGAAATCTGCATCATTGAGAAGTGCTTCCGCATCAATCGGTGCGTGATATTTATCCCAAAGTTTCTTCTGCTCAGGATATTTCGCAGCATAATCTGCAAACAGTTTGTTCCAATTATCTTCAGCCGCCTGACCATTTTTCATTGCTTCATTAATGTGAGAATAAACTTCATCTGGTACATAGAATGTCTCTTCTGGTTTCGGATAATTTAAATTCTGTTTCATTTTGACTACGTTGTCAGCGCCGAGAGGTTCACCGTGAGCAGCCGCTTGACCTTGTTTTGGACTGCCGTAGCCGATCTGAGTGTGAACTGTGATAAATGAAGGTTTCGTCTTTTCTGCTTTTGCCGCTTCAATGGCTTTGCCAATTTCTTCAATATTGTTGCCATCTTCAACAGTCAAGAGCTGGAATCCAAATGCTTCCATACGTTTCTGGACATTTTCAGTGAAAGCTATATCCGTTGAGCCTTCAATTGAAATTTTGTTGCTGTCGTAGAGGACGATTAATTTGCTGAGTCCGAGAGTTCCGGCAAGTGAAAATGCTTCTGAAGAAATACCTTCCATCATACAGCCGTCGCCGCCGAGTACAAATGTATAGTTGTCGACAATGTTAAAATCTGGCTTATTGAAAATAGCTGCCATATGTGCCTCAGCCATCGCCATACCAACTGCCATACCCATACCTGCGCCTAATGGGCCGGTTGTCGCCTCAACACCGGTTGTCCAGCCATATTCAGGGTGACCAGGAGTTTTGGAACCGTCTTGACGGAAATTTTTCATATCGTCAATCGTAAGGCCATAACCAAACAGATGAAGAAGTGAATAGAGCATTGCGGAGCCGTGACCACCGCTCAAGATGAAGCGGTCACGATTAGCCCACTTTGGATTCTTCGGATTGTGTTTCATTTGATGTGCCCAAAGTTCGTAAGCCATTGCTGCTGAACCAAGCGGCAGTCCTGGATGACCAGAATTTGCTTTTTGAACTGCGTCTGCTGAAAGTGCGCGTATTGCGTTTACGCAAGTGTTATCAATATTTGACAAAAAACTCACTCCTTACAAAAAATATAAATGTCTGAATATTTATGAATTTATTTTACACTCTACTTTAATATGTGTCAATATATTTTATGTTTGCTTTATGTTTAAAAATAAACTTTTTAGTTAATGTTTTATCAAACAGCTTCATTCTTGTTAATTTTATGAGTATTTACTAATTAATTTGGCATCTTTTATGAACAATAACTAATAAAATAATTTTTTTAGGATTGACCACTCTTATAAAATTTTATACAATAACGGAATAAAAATTTATAAATTGGTGATTAAATGCAGGTCAAACTTGCAGATCATTTTACTTATCGAAGACTGTTAAAATTTGTTTTTCCGTCTGTCGTCACGATGATAGCCACTTCAATTTATGGTGTCATTGACAGATTGTTTGTTTCAAACTTCGTCGGCAAATCGGCTTTCGCTGCAATCAATCTAATGATGCCGTTTATAATGCTTTCCGGTGCGTTTGGATTTATGATTGGCACGGGCGGCAGTGCTCCAATTTTTGCTTATAACTTCGGTGCGAAGAATTTTACTGAATTACGGAATATATTTTTTAAAACAATAAAAATTATTTCTGTGACTGGGCTTGCGCTTACTATTTCAGCGGAATTATTGGCTGATGTTATGACAAGTATTTTTGTTGGATATGATGAAAATCTGCAAAGTCTGACGGTTCACGGATTTAGAATTTATTCCATTTCATTCCTGTTTGCCGGATTTAATATATTCGCCTCGTCGTTCTTTACATCAATGAACAATAGATTAATATCAGCAATCATCTCAGTTGTTCATACGCTTATCTATGAGAGCGGTTCTGTTTTAATATTGCCGATAATTTTTGGAATGAATGGCATTTGGTTTTCAATTATCGTTGCGGAATTACTTGCAATGATAGTTTCAACAACTTTGATATGGCGTTTAAGGTACAAATATAAAATCATAATGTAATTCACAATATTATTTAATCTTATAATGGTATAAATTATGATAAACAAAAATTTAATTTATGAAATTTTGTCCGTCGTTGCAGAAATTCCATTTGGTAAAGTTGCAACTTATGGACAGATAGCAAGATTAATCGGCAGAGATAAAAATGCCCGTCTTGTTGGCAAAGTTTTGAGTATATCTGAATTTTATGGAGATTATCCTTGTCATCGTGTGGTCAATCACGCCGGCAGGCTGGCTCCACACTTTGAAACTCAACGAGATTTACTGATAGCTGAAGGCGTTTGTTTTAAATCAAATGATTGTGTTGATATTAAGAGTTGTCAATGGACTGCTGAATAAATGGAGGCATATGCGTTGAACAATCAAAGATATTATCAGTATTTGTTATCAGCAGGGCATTTGTGTGCAGATTTTAATCAGGGTGCATTATCAGCACTGCTGCCGTTTTTAATTGCAATACACAATCTTGATTATGCTGCAGCTGCCTCTTTAGTTATGTTTTCAAATTTAATAGGCTCAGTAGTGCAGCCAATTTTTGGTCATTTAGCTGATAAAAAAAATGTTCCTTGGACAATGGCACTTGGAGTAATTTTAGCTGGCGGTGGAATGTCAATAACAGGGTACGTTGGTGATTTTACCGGATTGTGCATCGCAATTGTAATCAGCGGTATTGGGGTTTCAATGTTTCACCCGACAGCCGCACTTCTCGCAAATAAATCTGCACCTAAAAATCAGCAAGGCAATTCAATCAGCATATTTTCTTTCGGCGGTAACCTGGGTTTCACGCTCGGTCCAATTATCACTACTGCTGCAATTACTATTTTCGGTATTAAAGGTACAATAATTTTAATGATTCCAGTGCTGATTGAAGCGGCCGCACTTTTACAAAATAATTCACATTTTAAGAAAATTGCCGAGTCTGAATCGTCTATGTCCAAAACCATTAAAGCCACTGACCAAGTAGATGATTGGCGAACTTTTTATAAAATATGCGGAATCATTTTTGGCAGGTCAATAATATTTTATGGTGCGAATACATTCTTAGCATTATACTGGATTCACAATTTAAATCAAAGTGAAATTGTTGGCAATGCTGTTTTGACATTTTTCTATGCACTCGGCGCATTTAGTACACTTTTTGGTGGAAGGATAGCTGACAAGTTTGGTCACGCAAAAATTATCAGACTGAGTTTTTTAACAATACTACCTTCCATACTGATCTTTTACTTTGCAGCGTCACCAATTTTATCAATTATTTCTGTTATTCCAATTGGCCTGGCAATCGGTTTATGTTACAGTCCAATTGTTGTAACCGGACAAAATTCTTTGCCCAATCATAAAGGGCTGGCCTCCGGTATAACACTTGGTTTATCTGTGAGTATTGGCGGCATTTTTGCTCCGATTTTGGGCACAGTTGCAAATAATTTTGGTCTTGAAAATGTATTTTTAATTATTGCTGGTGTATCATTGATACCGTTGACTTTTGCATTTTTACTAAAAAATAAATGATTATGGAGGATTATTTTATGGCTAAATGTTTATTCGTTGCTGGCACTGCTACTGATGTCGGCAAAACTTTTATTTCCGCGCAGATCGTCAAATGTTTGAGAGATAATAATTTTAACGCAGGTTACTACAAGGCGGCGGCCTCTGGCGTTGAACTGGACGACAAAGGTCATTTGACAGGCGGTGATCCAATCTATGTGAATGATACCGCCAACATAGGAGAGCAGACTGAAAATTTAGTGTCCTATGTTTATAAGGAAGCGGTTTCACCTCATTTGGCAGCAAAGATTAACAATAATCCGATTGATTTTGAAGTCGTCACACGCGACTTTACACGCGCCAAGAATAAATATGATT
>JAFUTM010000305.1 GCA_017484235.1 Selenomonadaceae bacterium | reverse complement strand
TATTTCGGTACGGTTGATACCAATATGGGCACTGGTTACGTTTTTGAAAATGTCTTTGATTTTGATGGTTCTGAATGTAAAACGGTACTTGATCACATTCAAAATCCAGTAAGTGTAGACGATTTAACCGATTTGCTCGTACACTTCAAACAAACGTTTATTGGTGAAAAATTTATCGCTGCTGGAATGGATCCGAGAAATTTTTTGGTTCAGCGTTTGTCACCAAATGAGCGACGAATCAGAATCGTTGATAACATTGGCACTTCGGCTAAATTTCCAATTGTATATTATTCAGATTTTTTGATGGTTAAGCGTGCACGAAAGTATTGGCGACGTTTTGTTAGTGAAATCCAAATGGACTTTTCTGACACTATCAATGGAGATATCGTCAACAAATTATTGTGAATCTGGAAGAATTTTTAAATAGAAAGAAATAACCACAGAGTCGACTCAATTCAGAGCCTATCCTCTACGGTTATTATTTTTATTTATTTTAGTTCAGATATATAGAGCCTTGCGTCCTCAACAGCCAGTTGTGTCCGTCAAAAATGAAGATCGCCGCATTGTCCAATCGTATTTTGGAATACGTGCCGCCACTAAAATTTGATTTAAACACTTCTTTCATTCCGCCGGCAAAATGTTGATTGCGTCCATAAGTCATCTTTTGTTTAGGCATTACCGCATATTCTGATCCGCGCAGCAGTACCGCCCAATAATCACCGTCCTGTGTTGACACTGCATCTTGAAATTTCGGCGGCAGTTCCGGTTGATTCATTCTTATCTCGGAGTTGGAACACTTAAAGGATCGAACTTTATATTTATTTATAAAAATATCAATCGTTTGACGCAACTCATAGCCACTTTGATTAGACTGCGAAATTGCATTGTAATCTTTAATAAATGATATTGAAGAAGCAGGAGGAGCCGGAGTGATCTGAGCGGTCGGAGCAGTCTGAGAATTTTGCGTTGAGTGTGTACTGCCTCTCAACGTTTGAAATTTTGAAACATTACGATTAATCGGTTTAATATTAGCAGGTGGTGTTGATGTCTGCTTAAAATTCTGCTGCCCGTTCATTTCATTCAACATTCGTTCAATACGATTGAGCTGTTCGCGCAGAGGTCTGAGCTTATCGTCAAGAATAGATTCTACTATTCGTTCGATTTGTTGTATGTCTCCAGGTGTCATAATTTATCATTCCATATCAGCTCAAATTCAGCTTGCCTTTTTCAATGACTTGCCAGTTGCCCGTGAATAAGGCAGGCTTTTCTACTTCAATATTATTATAAACTTTACCGGCAGCAAAGTTTGAATCAAAGGCTTCACTCATTCCACCTGCAATGTGATGATGTGCGGTATAAGTATTTAGATTAGGAACCACCGCATATGTATCGTTACCTATTGCATATGCCCAGTATGCGCCCTTCGCCGGAGAGACTTCCGCAAGTACAATCGGCAGCTCCGGCTGATTCATTCGCGCATCGGCATTTTTACAGAAAAACGCCCGTATATTGAATTTATTAATGATTTTTTCTTTGAGTTCACGAGCTTCAAAGCCCTTTGCCTGTTGCAGCTCATTAATTGCGTCCAAAAATTCCTGTGATTTGTCAGGCGGTGGTTCTGGTGGTGTTTCATCGTTCTTTATGGAAATTAATTTTGGTGATTTAGGTTTAGGACGGCTTTCAATTTCTTTATTATTATCATTGTCTGGTACGTTTGATTCAACTGCATTGGGCTTAATGTTCAGATTTTTAATCGCAACTTGAAGTTTGACGATTTCATCATTTTGTCTAGCGATTATATCTTTAAGTTTATTTTGTTCTTTTAAATCACGGCTGAGATTATTCATCTTCATTGAAAATCCGCGACCAATATAAATGCCCACAAGCAAAGCCGCAATAGCAATTACAAGCGCAATGAAAGCTGCATAGCCTGTCATACTGCCCAGTGGTGCCAACTGTTCACTTACTTGTGCCGGAACCATATCTGTAATTTGCTGAGTTATATTTGGTTCCACTTGCTTAAATATATCGGATTTAATCTGCTGAGATAAATTCTCCGTCGCCTGATTGATTTCATTTCGGACTTGATTTATTTCCTCTTCGTATAACTCAGCGTGAGCAGTACCAGAAACATTTAAAATAAACATTCCGGCAGCTAAAACGAAGCCAAGCAGTTTATATTTTATATTATGTTTATTCATCACGATTCAGCATCTCCATTAAAATTTTCATTGCAATTATAAATACTGGCTCGACAAAGACTTTTTTGAGTTCTTTGCCTTTGGATTGCACATAATATCCGTTGACGCGCTTCTGTATGTCGCGCTGCTGGCTGTTATCAATGTCGATGCCTTCGTTCCAAATGTTTTGATCCGAATTAAAAATATCCAGAAATTCTGCAAACGTCGGCAGCTTATCAACGTTCAGACCATTGCTGATGTCATACGCCGAAATAAATGTACCTTTGCCGTGCTCATCGCCCATAACTTTATAGACTTCACCGGCAATCACGGAATTTGCAATATAACTGTCCGCGCCCTTACCGAAGATTGAAAGTATCTGCCGTCTTTCGTCGTAAAATTCACTGTCGTTTGTCGGTTTAATCTCAATCATTCCGCTTGCAACTTCAACTTTAGGATTATGACTGAGGTAGATATTAAAGTCAGAATCCGATAAGCCGGACGACTCAGCAATCATACGTTTGAGCACTTCCATAAATGGATTGTTAGTTATCTGTGACACGCCGCCCGTCAGCCACTTAAAAATGCGTGAGCCATTACCGCCAACGTAAATGTCCGGCACGTTGCTTTCAGAGTAAACATCTTTTTGATGAAGCTCATATAAAATGTTGCCAAGATAATAAAAGATACCGGCCATTGCAAGCTGCGACTGTTGAAGAACATTTTTGACTTCTTCACGTCCAGCAATAAAACTGAGATTTTTTAAATATTCTTCACTGTTTTCACGCATATCCGCATCAATTATCGCCTGCCGCTGCTCATCGTCAACGTCAGACAGATTTAAATTCTTAGACGCAAACAGCTCATAGTGACGATAAATCGGCATAAACAGATAACGACCGGCAAACTGTATAGACGTATGATAAACGATTTTAGCCGGCTGGCCGCTGATTATTGAAATATCCGTTGTACCTGCACCAATGTCAAGGCAGATCGCGCCGTCACTGAAATGTGTGCCGTTATACTTTTTGAAGTGATAAGCAGAGGCTTTACTCTCCGGCCACGATTCAATTATATCTTGAGCGCCCTCATAGCAGGTATCCTTGTAGGCTTCGTTGATTGCTTCCTGACAGGTCGCCTGGAACGCAAGTTTTTGTTCTTTTGAAAAAGCCGTTGGGAATGAAAAATTCCACTTTAATTTATCAACACCTCGAAGTGCAGCTTCGGCAACACTCTGAATACAAATTTGCTGCACGTAGGCCGCAACCTTCCGCCGTCCAATATCGTCATCTTTCCATTTAAGATTAGAATCAATACGGCTTGCAAAGTCGACAAAAATTTCCGTATTATTTGTCGTCAATGAAAATACGTGACCGTCAATCAGCGGTCTAATTTCATCGTGGAGATTTTCCGTGTTAAGCAGGTGGAATATACTTAAAAATGAACCGTCGCGCTGTTTAGGCATAAGTGAAGGTATAAAGTTAATAAACGTACTGTTACGATCAACGCCGCTATTTGTGACTTGGAACAAGTGCGGTTCAAAGGTCAGCGGCGTTGGCGTCTTGCTGCCTTCGCGATAATAAATCATTGTGCTGGACGTTCCAAAGTCAACGCCCATCTGCCAAGTGAGTTCAGTTTCTCTATTTACGGACTCCGGCTGTTTTAATAAAATAACACCGACCTCGACCGGCTGAACGAATGCGCCGCGTGACTCATTATCAGTGCATATCAACGCCTCTGGAAAATTATTGAGCCGCGCAGTGTATCTGTTAGATAAGCCCTGCTTCGGCACAGTAGAGCTTACATCTTTTCCATAGTTCCACGGATACACATAAAAGAAGTCTTTTCCGACTTCAGTTGAATTTTGATTCTGTGCCTCTGTATTCTCATAGTAGAGATAATATTTATTCCAGCCGTCGCGTTTGATGTTCGGCCAGATTTCGACAATCGGCACGTTGGTTTCAATGTAAATCAGATCGCGCTTCGGATAAGACTTGGTATATTTATAATCCGTCTGCTGGCCATTTATGCCGGACAGTGGAAATAAAAAGTGGACGCGAATTTCTTCAGCTGTGTCTTCAATGTGGATTCGTCTGGTTATCTCTTCCGGCGTGAAGTAATCCAACAGTTCGCGCTTAATCGGCAAAATCGCACTTAAATCAATTTCGGCAAGCATCTGAGCACCAGGAATTGGCAGTGAACCGGTTATTGCATTGCCAGGATCAATTACTGCCATTCGATCTGTAAAAAATTCTTCTGGCCGGCGGTACTCTGTGCCGGTGAGTGATATACGCCCGATTTTATTGCGACCTTCACTCAGAGCCTGCTCATTGATGTCATTTGCCGATAATCCTAACCAAATTAAAAGCTGAGTTGCCGGAATACCTTCCTGTTCGGCAAAGTCTCTGACCATATCCGGCGATACAAGCAGTATGTTTCGCTGTTTGCGAGCGCTCGATATAATGAGACGGACAGCCGAATCTTCTGCAGTAGCCTCGCGGCCTTTTACTGTTTGATTCAACAGACGCGCAATACCTTTAGTGAGATTTAATTCAGAATTTATCGAATCAAAGTTTGTATTGAGCTGTAAGTTTTTACGTTCAATATCATTTCGATATTCCTGCAGACAGGTCAACAAACTGTTGCATATCTCAGTATTTTGCCACTGAGCAGAGCGCGTTTTATCTAAAATATCATTCTGCAGTTTATTAATCCAGAAGCGCAGCGCTGCTAAATCATCAGAAGTAAGATAATCAATTGGATCGGTGAGCGTACGTCCGTCACGGCTCCACGGCTGAGGCAGTGTGCCATTGAACAATCGGCTGTAATCTGCAGCGGCTGAGACTAAAGTAGTAGGTGAAGTCATTGCAATTGGTCTGTTTTGATAAAAGATTACGTAAACGTCATTTATCCAGCTATTTTCATCACCGTTAATGGATTCTTTCGGCGCAAGAGCTTTCAGCACCTGTGCAATATCGCTGTTATCTTCAATTAAATTTATCGGTATAGCTTTAAGGTCAAGGCGTTTAATATTTTTTAACGCAATCATTGCCAAAATACAGCGCCACTCACCTAAAACATAATCGTGCAAACCTTTAACAAATTCCTGCGCGGAAGTTTTTTGAGAGTCGAATAACGCCATTTTAAACAATAATGGTCGTGCCCAAACGTCAGGAATTGAATCAATATTGCCAACGTCAGTAATTGAATTGCTCACCGCTAAACTTTTGATAAGTGAGTTTAAAAAATCGTGATCTTTTCTTAGCCAGACACTCGGCTGACTGAGATCAACTGCCGCTGCTTCGTTTAACTTTGGAAGCATCGGCAAAAATCTATCCGGCATATTTTTCACTCCATTTTAATTAGACGATAATTTATTAATCTATTGCACAGCAGTCATAAAGCGTGCGTAAAAATCGGCCAAAGCCGCGTGTATTCTCTTCGTCAGCGCATTTGCGTTCTGTAAGTCGGTACCAAAGTTCGTGTATACTAATTCCGCTGTCTTCGTCATATGCACAAGTTGAGAAATGATCCGGCGATATCTTAAAGCCGTACTCAACGTCAAATGAATTTTGCTTGATTAATCGTACATCACGGTTATTGGTCTCAATCTGTTTAAGCCAAAGTACAAAACTTTCCGCATATTTTTCAAAACTTTGTATATCACGTGAATCAACATCTATGCCTTTTAAATAATCGATAAACCACGGATATTTATAATCCTTAATTTCACCGGACGCAAGTCCACTCAGTACCGGCTTCACCAAATGCAAATACGCAAAAATAAATCGAGTAAACTGCGTAAACTGTTCTTTAATATGGAAGGGCTCACCGTCGATATTTTCAAGCGTTGGAAAGTCGTTCCACTTAAACGAGTTATCATCGTTGTGATTTATATAAGAGCACTTCTTCATATTGCGCAGGTCCGTCTGATAAAAATCAATCGCCGCCAGTGCACCGTAAAAGTCAACCATATGAGCATCGTTCATCTGTGTCAAGGCACCAACGCTGAAATTTTTAACCGGCGACATAATATCATCACCAATAAAATACATCGAATCATAGACGTTATCTTTTAGCGCATAATATTTAAGTGCAGCCTTAGTATTAGTCAAAAAGTTTTCAGAAGAGGCATAAATCTGACCATCAGTCTGTTCCTGCGTCGGCGTTGCAAATGAAAAATATGGCAAGACTAATGCGCCGCCGATAGCAACTCGATCATAAGTGCTGAATTTACTGTGCAGAAGCCGCGATATAGTTGGCATACCTGCTGCGCCCGTGCCGCCAAAGACTGAACCGGCTAAAAATATTTTTGCGGTTGCACCGTCTTTATCCTGTTTAACCAACTCAAAAAAACGATTCCAAGGCTCTGACTCTTCATCTTTCCAATTGTCCAGCGGAATCTTTTTAGCCATTACCGCTGCGCCGATTGAAGGATGGCCGCGAAAACCTTCATTTAAAAATGTATTACGTTCAGCGCGGGTATACAATACCTCATAGAGTGTCTTAACGTCAGGCTGCATCGTCTGATATAACATTATGTCGTCAAGAGTCTTGTCGTGTTCAGTTGGATTCCAAGGAAATGGATCGGCCAGCTCAATTTTATTTTTAAAGAGCGGCGTTTCCTTTCCAACTGCAAAATTTTGGAAAGTTTCAAAACTCTTGAGCGCCGCACTGCTCCGGTTTAAATTGCCATTTCCAGTGTCAGGATCAATCGCCATAACGTAAAGTTTTTCTCTGCGCGGCAGCAGACCAGCAACGCAAAGATGTGTCAGTGATTCCATAATTTTTGCACCGGAACCGCCGATTGATATAAAATAGTAGCCCATATCGTCCTCACTTTCTATCTTTTGGTGCCAGTATCAAACTTGCGCCAACCGGCGTATATTTATAAGCTCTTGGCGTTGTAAATATACTGCATACCCAATATCCAATAATAAAGAGACAAACTATAAATAATGTAGTTATGACGGCATTGATCTGGATTTTGTATAAATTTGCCAAAAGTTTTGGAGCGGCAATGCAAGTTAATAAACTCAGCACACCGAACATTGACCAGAGACTTCGTTTTCCAACATTTTTGACGTGGCTGATTTTAAGTGAAAATCTGGAAATAATATGCCATAACAAAAGCATTAGTCCAGATATTATACCTGTGGTATAGACTATTTTAAAATAGCTTGCACGCCACGTTGGATAAGGCATATTGCCGGACGCATTTGCAAGCGACGGTCCGGAAATTCCAGAGCCGGCATAATAAATTATAACGCACATCAATGCGGTAACGGCTAAGATTGCAGCAATCTGTACCGCCGTTAAAGTACTTCGATTCATCATTAACACTCCTAATATTTTAACAAATGAATATTACCTATAATTTATTCAGCGTTTAATCACTAAATTCATATTAATCAACGCCGGACGTGCCGAAATAAGTACCGAATCTTTTAAAGACTCCATAACGTGAATTAAATTAATCGTCTTTGAGCCGTCAAATTGTTCAGGCGCAACGTCTACATTCGCCATATTCCATCTATTAATCCAATCTGGCAATTTATAGCCCTTTGCCGACGGAACCAGTGATGCATTGACAAAATTAATTTTATCCGGCTTGAGCGTTCGGCTTGGTGTAAATGTCAGTTTAACGTGATACAAGCTGGGCTGCTTTTCGTCTTCCTTAAGTTCAAGTGAGGCATCATTTTCGGCCTCGTTTAACTGCCATTGATTTTCTTCTTCCAGTGTAAACACCTGCACTTTGGTATTTAATGCATTTATATCCAGAGGACAGGCGCCAAAGACCGGCTGATATGAAAATGATACATTTAAAACTGCAGGCTCATCAAAAGTATCAATGCCAAACTCTTTCATACGTTTATCGTTAATATCCAAATTTTCATCAATGAAAAAGTTTTGCATTTCACCTAAAGAAAGGTTAGAGAAGTTGACGGCTGGTGAAGTCAACGTTTCAGAAAACAAAACGTAATTCATTTCATTTGGCGCGGTCTGCTTATCCTTCCAGCGTTCCATAAATTCCATAACTTCATTCTCGCTGCCCATTACAAATAAATAAAATGGTCTAAACTTGTAATCATAATCATAAGAATTGTAATAGTACGTTGCAGCGTTCAGACCGACATCGAAGATGTCACCCATAAATGAATTTTTGATGCCAATGATTGCAACAGCTTTATGCTTGGAAAAATATTTCTCACGAAGCTTTTTGGTTACGTTGCTCCAGTCGGAAACACTTTCGAATAGATCAGTTATTATAATTGAAACATCATCTGCGATTGCGGTATCAATTACATTGTGGACGGCACTAATCTTTTCAGTGTAGACTTCTGGCGTGCTGAATCTGCGG
>JAFUTM010000304.1 GCA_017484235.1 Selenomonadaceae bacterium | reverse complement strand
GTCGAGATTTTTAACTTGATCCATATTGATACAAAGAGTAAGCGAATCTGAATTTGTGGAAGCTGATACATAGGCTACAGCATTTGCGTCACTTGAAGGTTCAGACTCATTTGCGCCGACAAATTTAACCTGCATTTTATGAAAAATATTATCCGGCTGGTTAAAATTAATGCCCCAGCTTTCATCAATGAGAGTAAGGGCATCATTAATCCACGCTGAACTCAGACCGCGAATGACCGCTTCCTTATCATCGGTCATATTCATATAAAGAGGAGAAGTCGAGCCGTCCAGTAAAGTTTTACCATTAAACTTAATCTGGGCATTTTCATTTACCTGATCGATGCATTGATCAATCTCCTTTTGAATAGTTCGCCTGTCGTCATCGGAATTTGAATCATTAGCCGCATCGATTGCCTTCTCCTTCATATGCCGAACAATCTCAAGAGTTGAAGTGACTGCACCTTCAGCGGTCTTCATCATTGCTGAATCGTTTTGAATGTTGCTAACCGCCTGTTCAAGACCGCGAATCTGGACGCGCATTTTTTCGCTGATTCCATAGCCTGATGCATCGTCCGAGGCTGAATTAATCTTTTGACCAGTCGACACTTTTGTTATTGCTTTGCCAACTTTTGTGATATTTTTGTTAAGCTGACCAAGCGTCATAATTGCTGCCGAGTTGTTCAAAATCGTCATCGCCATAAGTTACCACACCTCCGTGAAAAAACAAAACACAATCCGTTTATAATTCCTACTAATCATAACGATATACTTTTATCATACTATTTGAGCATACTTCTTGTTAAGAAACCAAATAAAAAATACTGCCGACTAAGTTACTATAGTCGACAGTATGTATTAAGCTAAATTATGATTAAATCCATTTATTTACCCGCGAGTTTTTTGTAACCTTCAATACGAGTTTCAGCGTCGTGTTGAACTTTCTCAAAGAGTGAAGCCGCTGCCTCTGGATTGTTGCGTTTAAGTGAGGCGTAACGTACTTCGCCTTGCAGGAATTCTTGGAATTTGGAGAAGTCTGGCTCTTTAGAATCAAGCGCAAATGGATTCTTGCCAGCTTCGATAAGCTGTGGATTGTATCTCCAGTTTGCCCAGTAGCCGCACTGAACGGCAAGCTTGCCTTCCAATTGAGAGTTGCCCATACCTTTGCGGATACCGTGATTGATACACGGCGCATAACCAATAATCAATGATGGACCAGGATAGGCCTCCGCCTCCGTAATGGCTTTGAGCACCTGATTTTGGTCGGCGCCCATATCAACCTGTGCAACGTAGACATAACCATAACTGACCGCCATCATACCGAGATCTTTTTTCTTCGTTTTCTTACCGGTCGCCGCAAATTGAGCAATCGCCGCCGCCGGTGTAGCTTTAGACGCCTGGCCGCCAGTGTTGGAGTAAACCTCCGTGTCGAATACAAATACGTTGATATCTTCACCGGACGCCAACACGTGATCCAGTCCGCCATAACCAATATCATATGCCCAGCCGTCACCGCCGAGAATCCACTGACTGCGCTTGACAAAGTAGTCACGATTATTATAAATTTTATTTAATAATTTGTCGTCGCCCTTTTCAGCTTCGAGCAGTTCCGTTAATTTATCCGCACGTTCACGAGTGCCTTCGCCAACATTCATATTGTCTTTCCAATCGGTGAGCGCAGCTTTAAGTGCGTCGGAGCCTTTGCCTTCATTAAGGGCAGCCTGCACATCATCAGCAAGTGATTCACGAACGGCTTTGACGCCTAAGAACATACCAAGACCATATTCTGCGTTGTCCTCAAAGAGTGAGTTACCCCAAGCTGGACCGTGACCGCGCACATTTTTAGTATAAGGCATTGCCGGTGCAGATGCGCCCCAAATTGATGAACAGCCGGTTGCGTTGGCAATCATCATTCTGTCACCAAAGAGC
>JAFUTM010000303.1 GCA_017484235.1 Selenomonadaceae bacterium | reverse complement strand
GCTTTGTCCCATCTTTGTAGTGTCCTTACTGACACATTGATTTTTTCTGCAAATTCATGTGGCTTATATTTATCCATAGGTATATTCTATGACTTTTGTCTACTATTGTCAATGTTTTAATTAACTGTTGCTTGCTCCTGCCCACTAGCGTTTAGCGTTGCAGTATTTGAGCCGCCACTCCAGCCGTCGTCACACACACTGAGAAGCACATCATCAGAATCAGTGTTGTTAATTGTCACTCCGTCAAGAGTTATAACCGCACTCGTATTAGTGACGTGGAAGACGTGACCGGATTTACTGTTGAGTACGCCGCCAGTCATTGAAAAAGAAGAACTGCCGCTGTCCGCGTCGCCACTCATAGATTGATAAATCATAATAGTGTCGTGGAAAGTGGCATTGCCGTTAGTGGAAGTGTTATTCGCAGTCAACGTGCAGTTGGAAAGAGCAATTGAGCCGGTGCCCTCAATGCAGACGCCTTCTGAAAGGTTGGACACTAGAGTTGCATCATTAACGGTGATGTCGGCAGTTGAATAAATAGCCGGAGAACCAAGCCCACTGGAAGTATAAGAACCGCCAGTTACAGTGACCCAGCCGCCGCCTCTGTCGGTACGAATCGGAGCGGAGGAGCCGCCGCTGGTGTTTATAGTGAGATTTTTAGCAACAGTAGTGCCGCCATAAGTCGTCATAATGCCGCCGGAACCGTCACCGGTGGTTGTAATGGTCGTACCGGAAATATAAACAGTCGTACCGTCGCCAGTGGCATTAGTGGAACCGGAATTGGCGCCATAACTGAAAATACCATTAGCACCGGCCGCCGATGTCGTAACGGAGCCGCCAGTAATTGAAGTTGTGCCGCCGCCTTTACACATCACCGCAGAGTTGATGCCATAAAAACTGTAGTCGTCGCTTGCGGAAGTGCCACCGGATTTTTTGACAGTAGCATTTGTCAAAACTACGCTGTCACTCGTGTTGATTAAAACAGCATTCTGGTCCGCTGATGTTGATGTATATGTCTTGCCGGTTTCAGTAGCCGCAGAAGTAATGGAAGTTGCACCGCTCCAGGTGACAGAACTGCTTGAAGAACCGCCACCTGGAGTGCCGCTACCGCCGCCGTCTGGTGGAGTTGGTGGAGTATCAGCAAATCTTTGAATATCGAAAAAATTTATCATAACAACCACCCTTTACTAATTATGAATTATAAATTAAGAATGAGGAATTAAATTATCGTATTTTTATGGCCGAGCGTGATGCGAGGCCGTCCGCGTTAAGTCGCCGGACGCGACTTCAGCGGACTGTTTCTTTGCTTCTTTCTTTCAAAAGAAAGAAGGCTCTAATATTAAAAATGTAAACCAAGCAACAAAAATTAACAAGAAGGTACAAATAAATTAACGAATAGAAATACGCGCGTATTCTTCAACCATATCAGCTGCAGTCATGTGTCCGCGCTCAGAAGCCTTACTCGTGCCAATATCTGACAATACACTGTAATAAATCGCAAACTCAATACTGCCTGGAATTAAATTTTCCCAATTCTTATAATCATAAGAACGCTCCTTAATAGCATTTTGCGGACGCCCAAATACCTCTAACTCACACAAAAATTGTATCTGCTGAGTCTTAGGTCTAATATAATAATGCTCTAATAAATATTTCTTAGTACGAAGAACTTTAACATCAACTTCATCATACAAAATGCCTTTAGCACGCGCCTCAGTAATTTCATCATCAACGTCCTCATTGATGTATCTGTACATATCATCAGACATATTTTCATCGTTAGGCTTCTTTTCAATCATTCTAATCCAGACATCTGCCATATACTCAGAATTCAAGTAAGGCACACGAACCCAGCGGACACTTTTTCGGTCTAAATAATAATTATAAGTATCGTCACTAAACAACTTAACAAAACGGGCCTTCAGTTTCTTCATATTCGCATTGGAGTCAGAATTCGAAGTATTATTTGAATTATTAGGTTTAATATAGATATTGTCACTTGAATCATTGAGATTATTGGAATTTTCCAAAGGAGTAATATTATTAGTATTTTCATTAATATCATCAGGATTATTTATATTATTACTATTGCTATCGTTTGAATTGACAGTATTGTCGGCGTCAGTATTATTGTTGGAATTAGTCTCATCTACATTGCGAGTACTACTTTCTCCGTTGCTATTGTTGCTTTCAAATTCATTTTCATTGATTGTAGGATTAGCATTATTATTAAAAGTGTTATCAAACTCATTAGTATGGATACGAGTTTCATTATTACTGTTTGCATCATTGGTATTTTCAGGGCTGTTGCCTGCATTAATATTATTATCATTATTGCTGGTACTATCATCATTATTTGCATTGCTGCTAATGTCGTCAGATGAAGACTCAGATTCAAAATGGCCGCCAAAAATAACAACGTCATCATCTTCTGCGGCATAGGTCAGCGACGAAACAAAAAACATAGAAGCAACTAACGATCCGGCTATGTATTTAAATCTTTTTTTATAAAAATTATTCACCTTATTCACCTCGTACAAAATATTCGACCTTAAATATAGATTTTCCTTTTAATTGTGAAAGTTTAATTTATGTAAGGAGATATGGCAACGCGAAAACTGCTTTTTTGTTGCATTTAAATTGAAGATATATTATAATGAGGGCGTTGAGGTGATTTTAATATTGAATAAACTTAGTAAATTAAAAGCAACTGTTACCGGATTAGTCGCGGCCTCTGTTTTGGCAGCGTCAACAGCCTTCGCTTCAGCGATACCAATTCGCGGCGTGGTTGAAGGCTTCTACGGTACACCGTGGACAATGGAAAATCGTATTGATATATTTGAGTTTTGCAACAAACACGGCTTGAACGCCTACATATACGCGCCGAAAGATGATCCTTATCACAGAGCAAAGTGGCGCGAGCCATATCCTCAAGATAAACTGGACGAGCTTGCCATACTGATTGCCGCTGCCAAAGTCAACAACATCAAATTCATTTTTGCAATATCGCCTGGTCTTGATTTAGACTACTCTTCCGCAGATGAACTTAACACGATGATTGATAAATTCCAGGTGATGTATAATCTCGGCGTTCGCGATTTTGCAGTTTTTTTTGATGACATTGATAGTAAAGACGGCGGCGCACAGGCGGAGTTTTTAAATCGACTAAAGATTAATTTTATTGATAAATATGATGATGTTTCGCCGCTGATAACCGTGCCGACTGAGTATTTTAGGCTGGATATGATTGATGATTGCGGCCGTACACCGTATACTGCCAACTTTTCGATGACCCTCAATCCAGAGATTTTGGTTTTGTATACCGGTGATAATGTTGTCTGTCCAGAGATTACCGATGAGCAGTATATTTTAACGAGCAAGATGTACAACCGCAGTTTAGGCATCTGGTGGAATTATCCGGTTACTGATTATATGGAAGCTAAACTTGCACTCGGCCCTATTGAAAATTTGCCTCAGTACTCAGATATACCGGCAATCTTTTTCAATCCGATGAAGTATGCATACTTGTCAAAAGTTGCGCTGACGACTGGTGCCGACTATGCCAATGATCCGGAAAATTATAATCCAGATAATTCGTGGAACGCCGCCATTGATGAGCAGTTTGGCAAATTAGCTGAAGACTTTAAACTCTTTGCCCGCCATTCGCAACATCTTGAAAATAGCTGGGCTAATGTCGGCCGGCCAGACGGTTCAGAACTGCGAGTGGCGATGGATAAATTGCTTATCAGTTATGAGTCAGGCTCTGACGATGAATTTTATGGAGATATGCAAAATGTGAAGGATCAGCTGGAATCCATTTTAGCTGCAACCAAACGGCTTCATTCTAAGTTGCCAAAACGTATATTAGCGGAGTGCAAGCCGCAGCTTGAGCAGTTGCAACGCATTGTTGAGGCCGATATAATTGCCGTAGATTCGTTAAAAGCTAAACGTGGCGAAAATAATAGGCGGCTTAAACGAAACATATCAAAACTTAGACGTAAATTAGAAGTGATTCAGCAGCACGAGGTGACGGCAATAATTTCCGAAAAAACGGCTCGTGCCTTTATTGATGAAGTGCTGAATTTGATTGAGACGGAACCCGAAGAAGAATCCGAATTATCTGAGCAAGTCGATTCACAATAAAAAGGTGAATGATAAACAATGAGTAATATAAAATTTATATTGATGTGTTTTATGTTTATGATCTTATTGTTCGGCTGCGGTGACGAAGAAGCTGCAGAGACTAAGCCGCCACTGGTCAAGGTACAGCAGGTTACAGCGGCTGATGTCAAGAGTGAGGAAACATACTCCGGCACGGTTAAAGGGCGATACCAAACAAATCTGGCGTTTCAAGTCGGTGGACAAATTATGTCGCGTAATGTTGACGTTGGTTCTTTCGTTAGAGCAGGTGATGTATTAATGACCATTAATCCGCGAGACGTTGTACAGCAGTCTAATCAAGCAGAAGCGCAGGTTTCGTCCTCGAAAGCGCAGCTGGATTTAGCCGCCTCTGAGCTGGCACGTTATAAAGAATTGTTTAAAGCAAACGCGATTGCCGCTTCTGTGCTTGACCAGTATCAAACAAATTATAATGCCGCCTCTGCCGCATATGAAAACGCGCTGGCGGCAGCGGCACAGAGTCAGAATGCCCTTGAATACACGAATTTGATTGCCGATTCTTCCGGTGTCATTTCGTCCATTGCCGTTGAGAGCGGTCAGGTTGTCTCTGCCGGACAGACCGTTGCAACTTTGGTGCAGACGAGTGAGCTGGAGGTTGTGGTTGATATTCCAGAAAATAAAATAACTGACATACAAATTGATATGCCAGTTAATGTTAGTTTTTGGGCGCTTCCCGATAAGGTCGAAGGTTACGTTCGAGAGATTGCGCCGATGGCTGACTCTGCTGCGCGGACGTTTACGGTAAAGATTGCACTGCCCAGTCCGCCGAATAATATGCAGCTTGGTATGACGGCAAGTGTTTCCTTATCTACCGGTACAAACTCTTCAGTCAATGCAACTATTTTGCCGCTGAGTGCGATTTATCAGACTAACGATAAGCCGCAGGTCTGGATTGTTAAAGACGGCAAGGTCACGCTGAAATCTGTGGTCGTTAAGGATTTTGAAAATAATAATGTAATGGTCTATGGTCTCAATACTAATGACGTGGTAGTAACTGCGGGCGTCCACAAACTCCGTGACGGTCAGTCTGTCCGCGTAGAATAGATTATTTCGTTCATAATCTTCAACGCTTTTTGCTCAAGGCAGTACGCTTCATAACGTTTAGCGTTCGCCTCAAGTGCAAGGGCGTTGATTTTATTTTGTGCTGATTGATTCTTTAGTATGGGTATGAGCATTGATTCAAGCTGTTCTTTCTCAATATGTTGTATAACTGCGCCATATGAAAATGATTTTAAAATTTTATTTGCAAAATCTGTTTGAAGCCAAATATAAATGTATCCTGCAATATCACTTTTGATTGGAATTAATCTTAAAATATCATCTGTAACAGCCCAATTATTCCAATGCTTAGGAACTAATACAATATTGCCAATAGAACCACTTCGAGTGACTAAAATCATATTTTCGTGTATGGTCAATTCGTCTTTAATCTTCTTATCGTGTTGGGCGAAAGACAAATATTTTTTATCTGAAGGATCCAATTCACCGATACTGCGACCGCCAAAAAATGGAACGCCAAAACCTTCATCAACGTAAATGCGCTTAAATCGTCCAGGAAGAATGATCGCTTTACTGATACGTTTATCGCCAATGGTTGTGACTTCTGCGGCGTGCTGTTTCAGATGCGCGGTGATTGCGTCAACAATCGGCACGTGGTAAGAAGCGTCTAATCTGCCGGATAAATTGCTTGCCTTGACAGTGAAGGTTTGACTGGTCGAATTAAAATTTATATCATTTAATTTCAATTCAGCAATAAGCAAGTTCGTAGCTTCATCAATTAAATCATTGGATTCGTCGCGTAATTTATATGACTCGACGATTAGATTATGAATATTGAGTTATAATTCAGTCGGCGCGTCCGGTATCGGCACGCCTGCAAGATGCTCCGGTTCTAAGTGTTGAACAACTGCACCATAAAAATTTAAACTTATGAGCATTTGACCAATTTTTGATTTTAAATAAGCATAAATGTATCCGGCGTCTATTTCATTGTAGACTTCAATTCTTAACAAGTCAGGTGTAAAAATTTTGTTATCCAAAGTTTTTGAAACGTAAACTATTTTGCCTATTGTACCTGAACGAGTCATCAAAACTTGACCTTTGTGAACCGTTAAAAAATCAATCAACCCTTTTGTATTTTTAGGCGAGATATGATTATTAGATTTAGGATTAATATCTGTAATGTGTGCTGCTTGATATATTAGCTTATCATAAGAATTATCGGATAAAATAATTTTTGAGCGACCACATAAATAGTTATTAGCAAGTTTTTCAATTGTTGTACATGG
>JAFUTM010000302.1 GCA_017484235.1 Selenomonadaceae bacterium | reverse complement strand
ATTAGAAGCAAACCACCAACCGCAATTTTCGGCATATCGTTCGATCGATGAATTTAAGCCGTCGAATTTGTAAGTGCCGGTAAAGGAATTAATCTCATTACATCGAACGCTGCCATCGTACTTATGTGCATTGTACCAACTGCCATATGGAATATCTTCTTCGATATTCAGAGACGTATCTCCGAAGTAAACATCAAATAAAATTGCTAAGACTAAATGCGCCGGTTTTATCCTTTGCATATTATTTATCAGCTTTTGGTGATTGTCGTCCTCGTCCTCGAAAATTTCAAGTTTTATAACACCTTGCTCATACTTTTCATCAATATCACATACGATATTCCACGCTTCTTTGATATAGTTTTCAAGTATGCCAGGGTTTAACGGTCGCCGTTTCATCGCCTTGCGTTTTAATCTTGCGCGGCGTTCTTCAAGTGATAAACTTTCATCAGGCTCAATCGAGAATTTGTATTCAAGATAGCGTATTCCCCAAGTAACTGTGTCTGGAAAACGCTGTTCGCGCAGGGTATGAAATATTTCCTTAACACCATCAAATTCTTTTCCGAGTGCCTCATAAAGATATTTGCCAACATAAGAATTGTCATAAATCGGCGATACCCTATGAATCATCCGCTTGCTTGTTGGTGAGCGCGGCATTTGTTCTAAAGTTACTTTACTCATACACCCTCGCCTCTATCGTACCCGTCACTGGAAATTCATCTTCTGCAAATATGATATTGTTTAAACCGCCGTTTATTCGCAAATGTTTAAAATCTGCTACACCTGTTGCATTTTCTAATACCGCAGACACTTTAACGTATCGCAATTCCGTTAAAACAATTTCTTCTCTATTCGTTAAATCTCTTTCATTTGTTAAAGCCGCGTAATATTTGTATAAAGCTGTTTTAATGTTGGTTTTGACTTCTTCAAGAGCTGCGCCGGATTTTAATTTTAAATCAAGAGAAATATTAACAGGAATTGCCGCTGGTGCCGCGACTAAATAATCATACACACCGACTGGTGCCAAGCGCGCTGGGTCTTTCTCGTATGTGCCGAAAATGTAAACTTCAACTGCTTTTAATAATTGTTCATTTGCCGGTTGTCCATTTGCGTCTATGACAACAATTTTTACACTATTCTTGCCGTTATATGTAGGTATGCAATATGCTTGACCGACACCTGCGACCTCTAACGCCCAACGCTCATAATCGGCAGGACTGCCAACCATACTTTCGCCACGTCCAGCAATTACATCATCAATGCGTTCTCTCAATGAATCATCATCTTCAGCAATCGTACCGCCGGTTATGGCTTCCTCATTGGTAATTCGAGTTATATTTTTAAGTGGATTTTTCATAATGGTTATCATATCATTGGCAACATTTGAACTGGGACCGCTTTCAACTGCCTGTATTGGAATTTTAATAATACCGCTTTCAGGTATAGTTGCCGCTTCTAAAGTATAATAATCAATCGCAGCAACGCCATTTTCGCTTGGAACACTAAAAACAAAATCCTGCGGTATTTCAACGCCTGCAATACCTTCAACGGTTACATAGCCATAAGCATAAGTAGCAGGACGACGTTCAACGCCTTCCTCTTTTGCGTGATAATCTAACCAGCTACCTTCTGCCCACATATGAAACATAGCTTTTAGAGCATTAGGCAAGTGATATTGTAGAAGTTCCGCTTTTTCTAAAGCCGTTGGCATTGTAAAATCCCAAATAAAACCGCCTTCTGTCTTATCTATGTTGTCTGGCAAGGTTGCAAGCATTTTTCTGTTTATGGTTTTGGCGTCTGTCTCCTCGCCCAACCACTCAGGACTTTCAAAAGGTATTATTGACACCGCCATCACCTCCACATTAATAAATCACTGTCAATATATCTTCTTCCAACCATTTTTTACCTTTAACGCGAAATTCGACGCGCAAGTGGTCGCCGTCCCATTTGAACTGAAAATGTCTGACATATTCAGTCGCAGGGTGAACCATCAAGGCTTCGGTTATGGTTCTGATGATTGCCGACTGTACAGCTTGCCTGCCTGATTCTTTTGTAGCGGCTATGAGTTCTGTGCCAATTTTGTTGCTGTATGCCATTTTAGTATTGCGCTCAGTAACACAAACCTTCATACACCATTGAATATACGCTTCTCTACCTGTCGCCATAACTGGACGCCCTGCGCCATCAAGTACGAAATCGCCTGTCTCGAAGTCAAATAACGGTGCAGGCTTGTAAATTTCTTCTTCTCTTGCCCTTTGCGGAGCCGAAATAGTCGGCAAATTTACTGTTGGATATAAATTTGGCATGTTTCACTTCTTTCTCTTTTGCCACATCAACTTTGCTCTACAATACCTTGAACAAGTATTTCCTTGATGATATTTATTCGTTGTAAAAGTTTTACCACAAATAATGCAGTCTTTTTCAATATTTTCAAGTCCGTTTTCCCTTCGCCATTTGTTTTCACACTTTCTACTACAATAAAGATTATTATTCGCCCGATTGTTGCTTCTAAAAGTTTTGCCGCAATATTTACAAATATATTCATTAAATGGTGCTTCTTTTGCATGAAATTTTGAATGTTCTGAAGGTGATTTTAATTCTAAATTCTCTATGTTATTGTTATCTTTGCCATCTTTTCTATGATGTATATGCCAACCTTTTGGAATTGAATTTTCACCATAGTAGCATTTCCAAACATAAACGTGTAATGGAATCCTTTTAAGACAAGCAGGTGCTCTATAATATCCGTGATAAGCATTAAGATAAAAAGTAATTCCATTGAACTCTTGATGCTTTTCATCAATGATTTTAACTCTTGGTGCGCCATTTATAAGATTATATTTGAATGAATCAATAAGGCTAACTTCTGAAACATTTTCTGCTTCTTTCAACAATTCTTGCAATAATTTTTCTACTTTCTCTTGATTTTTCACTTTAACCGCTCCTTGTATATTGACTTTTACACAATGAACGATTAAAATATAAATGACTTATGGCTCGCCCATTGCGTCTATGTAACTTCATCATTTACATTTTACCGCAATGTGAGTTGTAGGTCAATTTATTTTTATAAATAGCTTGACGAACGCCATATTGAGTTTTGCCGTCGATTGTTGCCTCAATCTTTTGATGTCCTTCATCTTTGCTTTTGGCAAGAATCAAAACTCTTGTTACGATTGAACCGGCACTAAAATTTTCCGAAGTCTGCACCAAATTATTATCTACATCGAAATGATAAATATCTTCGTTGCCGCCACGCTGTATAATTTGTACTCTGCCTTCCTTTGCTCTCATAAAATAACTACCGGCACCATGTTCTTTTGCGTCCTTCAAGGTTTTCGTTATCATATCGCAAAGATATTGCTTTTTAAAAACCAATTTGGTATGTTTTACATCTGGACCTTGATAATCATATGGCACATTCCATTTATCGAGTATTTTAGTTATAATTGCTTTTGTCGTATGCCCTTCGGTGAAGTAAAACTGATCTTGATTGTGCCGCAGTGCGTAAACCTCATCATAGCAAGTAATATCAATATAAGTGCTGTTGTTTGTTTCTTTAATTTGCCAATCCTGCACAGTTCCTCTGATAACTTCAGGACTGACACCGTTAATTTGAGCATAAACAAGAATGGGAGTGAATGGTCGTACTACATCACTAATTCTGCCGCCATTGTATTCAATGTTCGCAAGTTTGAGACTGATTCGCGCTGATAATTCCTTTTCGCCTTCTTCCCAACCAAGCTGTGAAACAATATCGGTCAAAATCAATGATTCACCGCTCGCCGTGATACACACGACGCCATAAGTGAGGGTACTCAAATTTATCATTGCGAATCCCTCTCTCCTGTGATATAATTAATTCATTCAAACGTAAAAATTTTCGATCGTTTTTGTTCGTCTCCTTCGCGGAGGCGATTTTAGTTTGCTGGCATTTGAAATTCTTGACCGGGATAAATCAAGTCAGGATTGGAAATTTTGTCTTTGTTAAGATCATAAATTTCTTGCCAACGCGAACCGTCACCAAGTTTTTGTTGGGCTATGCCCCATAACGTATCGCCTGATTTTACCGTGACGGCTTCAGTCGATGTTGATGGTCTTTCTTCTAATGTTTCTTTTTGTTCGCCGTCCATTTCTTTGACAGTTTGAACCGTCAATTCTTTTGCAGCTATGAAATTTATGTTGTATTCTACATTTCCCATACCACCAACGTATTTATGACTGAAATTATCAAGATAAACATCGAGATTTATGGCAGTTTGTGTTATCATCAATCTTAATTTGCTGGTATTCTTCTCCCAGTGATTATTTTTCCAGCTTTCAAATTGTTTGATTATTTGCGTTGGTTCGATCCAAGCCTCTGAATTGATAAATCTATATGAAGCAGTTTTTTGACCGGGTAAT
>JAFUTM010000301.1 GCA_017484235.1 Selenomonadaceae bacterium | reverse complement strand
GCGCTTCAGAGTAATCTCAACATCAAATATCACGACCTCACTTATAACGAGCACGCGCTTGAGATTGGACAATCCGCAAGGGCAATCGCATATATCAGCATAACTGGCGATGATGGCAAGATCGTCTGGGGCGCAGGTATGGACACCGATATAATTAACGCCTCAATCCGCGCACTTTTCAGTGCAATCAATCGTATGACAAAAGCGTAATTGATAATTAGGAATTAGGAATGATGAATTATGAATGGAATTAATTACACATTATGCATTAAGCATTACGCATTAAAAATTCCTCATTCCTCATTCGTCATTCCTAATTAAAAAGGTGTGGTTGTTTTGAAGTTAGAAGAAGTTGATTTAAATTTAATATGGCATCCGTGTTCGCAAATGAAAGACTACGAAACACTGCCACCAATTGTCGTTGATCACGGTAAGGGCGTCTGGCTGTTTGATATTTATGGAAATAAATATTTAGATATAGTGAGTTCGTGGTGGTGCAATCTTTTAGGTCACTGCAACCCTGACATTAATAACGCAATTAAAAATCAAATAGACAATTTGGAACACGTTATTTTTGCCAATTTCACTCATAAACCTGCTATTGAGGTGGCACAGCAACTCTCTAAAATTGTTCCGAGTAAACTTAAAAAATTCCACTTCAATGATAACGGTTCTGCCGCAATTGAGTGCGCGTTAAAAATGTGCTTCCAATATTTTCTGCAAACTGGAAAGCCTAAAAAGCAGCACTTTATGTGTCTGACGAATGGTTATCACGGTGAAACGATTGGTGCGCTGAGTGTAGGTGCGCTTGACTTATACACAGAGTTATATCGTCCGTTAATGCTCCATACTTTTCCAATTGAGGCACCGGACTGTTACCGCTGTAAATTCGGTCAGTGTCGAGGCAAATGTCAATGTGAGTGTATAGCCGACGCTGAATCAGTTTTTGAACAGCACGCCGATGAGACGGCAGCAATTATTTTGGAGCCGCTTTTGCAAGGTAGTGCCGGTATGCGAGTTTATCCACCACTTTATCTTAAAAAACTCCGTAAACTCTGTGATGATTATGATGTGTTGATGATTGCTGACGAAATTGCAACGGGTTTCGGGCGTACGGGCAAGATGTTTGCCTGTGACCACGCAGAAATCTCGCCGGACGTAATGTGCTTATCAAAAGGATTAACCGGCGGCTATATGCCAATGTCAGTGACCTGCGTAAGCCAGGAAATTTACGATGCATTTTATGATGATTACAATACGGGCAAGGCCTTTATGCACAGTCATACTTATGCAGGCAATCCAATGGCTTGTGCTGCGTCCTTAGCTGTGCAAAAGATTCTGCGCGAACAAAATATTCTACAGACGGCGAATGATAATGCTAAATGGCTGACTAACGCATTAAATGAAGCTTTAGGCGATAATCCAAATGTCGGTGAGATTCGCCATATCGGTTTAATCCACGCAATTGAGCTTGTCAAAGACAAAAATAATAAGACGCCGTTTGATTCAAAAAGACGTCTTGGCTATTCAGTTTATAAGCGGGCACTTAAATATGGATTATTACTCAGACCGCTTGGCGATGTGTTGTATTTTAATCCGCCACTTATCATCTCACGTGAAGATTTAACATTTGCCATTGATGTAACTAAACGTTCCATTAATGAAATGATTAATCAATAATTTGGTATCCTGCAGTTTCCAAAGATTTTAAAGCTTTATCATAATTTTGAGACTTGACTAATACATAATCGGTATCGTAAGTTGAAATGACGAAGATGCCGATATTTTGTTTTGCCAGAATATCTGAGATTTTTGCGATTATGCCAATCAGAGAAAAATCAAGCTGACCAACAATTCCAAAACCGAGCCAGCCGTCTTCACGTTCAATAGTATTAATCGGAGTGTACTCTGTCTCACAAACCAGTGAAATCTCCGTTTCCGTTTTGCCGACAAAGACGAATTTGCCATTAAAATTAATGTCTTTTACATTGTCTATTTTGCAGACCGTCAAAGGAGTAATGATCTTTTTTAGTTGCATAAAACCACCAACTTATTCTCTGGATATTCTTTAATTAATATATTTGAAAATAACATTCATCAAGCAAACTCAATTTTCAAATTTCCGGCAAATACAATTTTTCAGTTTACATTAATTTCAAAAGATTGGCCATCTCCATTGCCGATACTGCTGCATCTGATCCTTTGTTGCCAGCTTTCGTGCCGGCGCGTTCGATTGCCTGTTCAATATTTTCAGTAGTCACAACACCGAAAATCGTCGGCACTTCTGTACTCATAGAAACTTGTGCAATACCCTTTGAGACTTCATTGCAGACATAATCATAATGACTTGTTGAGCCGCGAATAACCGCGCCAAGACAAATTACAGCATCATATTTTTTACTTGCTGCCAGCTTTTTGGCAACCAGTGGAATTTCAAATGCACCTGGCACCCAGAAAGTATCAATGTCGTCTTCGTTCGTCTCGTGGCGTTTCAACGTGTCCAATGCACCGCCCAAAAGTTTACTTGTAATGAACTCATTAAAGCGTGACACGACAATCGCAAACTTTAATCCTCGACCATTAACTTTGCCCTCATAAATCATTTGTAACACTCCCTTTATTTTATGTCAGATTATTTTTTGTGATTTCACACATTTGATTTTTGTAAAAATATATATCTTCTGGAGATTTCATTTTCCGTTTAGTGTACGATTTATCACTTGAGGGTAGATTCATATATATTATGCCTTCCTCAAGGTTTAATCTGCAAATCCATTTATTATTATTGCCATCAAGCATAATTTCAAACAATGATTCATTATCTTTATATGTCAATTTATGTTTATCAAGAGAATCGTAAACTAAGGACTTTATTATATAAAAGATTTCCATTTTTTCATTTAATAATAATGATTTTTCATCTTTAGGACTTTCAGTTTTTACATTTTGTTTTTTACGTGGTGACGGAACGGCATCATTATTCTTCAATGCACTCTGCAATCTTTCACTTGTTTTATCATTTATGAGTTGAACTACTGCATTTTTGACTATTGGTTTAAAATCGTCAATTACTCGTTGAGTTTTTCGACCTTGATATATATTAGACACGATATAAGTTACAAAAGTCTCATCTGGTTCCATAAATTGTTTTGACAAAAATTGTTTAACTTGATTGTTATATTTTAATTCTGCAGCTTTAGCTATGACGGTATTCACATCAAAAGCCGATTTCGTAAATCTTTGTAATTCAAGAATATTATTTTCTTTTATTGACAAAAGATTAATCACTAAAAATGGCTTTTTATCCATCTTGTTTTGTGCTTCTAAATCACTATAAAATTGATACGTTGTACCATTTGTCAAAATACCAATTTTAGCAGCTGTGACCGTAAAATACCTAAATAATTGTGAGCCGTGTTTATTGAGATTTTCACCACAACATTTTGCTTCAATGAGCATTAAAGGATTTTGCTTTTTGTCTAATATTGCATAATCCACTTTTTCGCCTTTTTTTATTCCAATATCTGCTGTGTATTCAGGCACGAATTCCATTGGGTTAAATACATCATAACCTAATAATTGAAAGAAAGGCATTATCATTGATGTTTTTGTAGCTTCTTCTGTCTGTATTCTTGTCTTTAAGGTTTTAAGGCGATTAGTAAAAGCAATTATATCCTCGCTAAAGCTCATAACAATTCCTCCAACATCTTAAAAAATCTACTTTTGTCACTTCAGCTTCTTCTATCTTAGCGGAAAAACTCACTATTTTTTATTGTAGCACCTTATATCATAAAAATCAATAAAAAATACCTGAACAGTAACTTCGATTACTATCCAAGTATTAAAAAACAATTATAATAGTTACATATATGATTAAATCTTTTCCTTCAAGTAATCCAGCAGCTGTTCCTTCGTTGTGGATTTTAGTATATAGCCGTTAGGCTTCATATCCATTACTTTCATTACATTTTCTTTTGAGTCAACACCTGTTAAGAATATCACTGGTATTAGCCGCGTCGTTGGCTCTTGCCGGAGTATCTGAAGCACCTGCGGCCCATTGATTTCTGGCATCTCGTAGTCAAGCAGAATGAGGTCTATCGGATTTTTCTCTAAAAATGTGAGTACTTGCAGTCCATTCGTGACGACGTGAACCTTATACGTGTCCTTGAGCCATTCTTTTACCATTTTGGCATAAGACGGATCATCATCTACTATCAAGATGTGTTTTTCGCCCTTCTTATTGGAAGATAATATCGCGTGTTCCACCATTATCCCAAAGATATTCATTTTTACCGGACGATCAATCCATTCATAATTATTCCAATAAGGAAGAAGTTCTATCAATTTTGGACGATCCGCTTGTTCGCCGATGATAATCATAGGGCATTCATAGTGTCGAATTATTTCTTCAGTTTTCGCCAGATATTTTATCTCGATTTCGTCACCTATGATTTTTGACATGAGGTCATTTGGAAAATAAACAATAAATAAACTGGTTTTCTTCATATATTCTGCCAGCTTATCGACATTGCCCACGTGAACGGTGACGTTATATCCGATATCCTGTAATTTCTTTTCGATTCCCTTCACGACAATGCTGTATTGGTACATCAAAATAACGATATTTTTCTTTTCCTCAATCAATGCAATAAGCCTCCCCATTAATTTTCATAAGAATTTTATATTATTTCTTCAAGATCGACTGAATTGCTTCGTAATCAAATCGATCCGCAGCACTTTTTATCTGCTTCCAGAGTTTTTCTTCAGCCGCCGGTATACGATATTCACTTATTTCTTCAAAAATAGCATCTAAACGGTCGCTGTCCATTTCTTCAGCCGCTGACTTAATTTCCTCATACACAGCAGCCATTAAATCTGCGTCAGCTTCCGGCTTGTCTTCGTCATTGCCTTCAAAAATCTGCGCCAAAGGCTCATGGAATGTTCGGTAAGCGTTCATAAACTCTGAATGATGCTCGTGAATATAGTCAATATCGCCGTTCTTACCTGCATCTTCAAGTTTCTGCGCCTTATCAGCAAATTCTATCGCCCCAATAATTTTTGCCGAGCTTTTCAGCGCGTGTACTTTGATAGTATAATTTTTGATATCTCCTTCACTGTAGAATTTTTCAATTTCCCCTGCTTTTTCGTACATTGATTCGTAAAATATCTTGAGAAGCGGCATATACGCATCGACGGAACCGCTATTTTTAATGCCGACTGTAAGATCAATCCAATCCTTTCCATTAAGAGGCGCAAGAATTGCTGGAATTTCCACTTTCGCCGTGCTCTTATCGTCCGAGTATTTACCTTTTGACATCTCAATCTTCTTTTTAGGCAGATAAGTCATCAGCATTTCTTCTAATTTCCCTGAATCAATAGGTTTAGTCAGGTAATTGTCAAAGCCTTCTGCCATATACTGTTCACGCGCACCGCTTATTGCATTTGCCGTTAGACAGATAGCAATCGTATGGAGGTTAGGATTTTTCAGTTCTCGCCGAATTTCGTGCAGCGTCTCAATGCCGTCCATACCAGGCATACGATGATCTAAGAAGATGATGTCCTATTTTTTATCTTGAGTCAGCAGGATTGCTTCATCTCCACTGTTTGCCATATCAATTTTTACTTTTGTTTGTTTCAGTAGACTCTTGAATACCATGAGATTCATCGGATTATCGTCCACCACGAGAAGCTGTGCCGCTGGAGCTATGAATTTTTCTTTGTATTTTTTATTTGCACTGAGGCTTGATTTATAAGATTCCTCGTAATTGCCCAGAGGTTCCCATTTGACCACTTTCTGTTTCAGTTCAAAGGAAAACTTCGTTCCAAAACCGTAAACACTTTCAACGTTAAGGTTAGTTTCCATTAAGTACAGCAGGTTCTTAGTAATCGCCATACCAAGACCGGTGCCCTCTACATTGCGGTTGCGCTCTTCTTCGATACGTTCAAATTCCATAAACAGCTTCTTCATATCTTCCGGTTTTATACCAATGCCGGTATCCTTGACCGAGACAAGAAGTATCACACTGTCCGGCTCATCTTCAATTCGTTTGAATCCAATGGAAAAAGTAATGCTTCCCTTTTCAGTATATTTTACCGAATTGGTCAAAATATTTGTAATGACCTGTTTAATTCGGATTTCATCACCGTGTAGCAGCTTAGGCAAATTTTTATCAAAATCCAGCGCCAGTGCTAAGCCCTTATCATCTGCCTTAATCTGGATCATATTCACCAAGTCGTTGATGAGAGAGGATAAATCGTAATTTACAGGAATGATTTCGATTTTTCCAGCCTCAATCTTGGAAAAGTCCAGAATATCATTGACAAGGCCCAGCAATGTATTTCCGGCGGTCTTGATACTCTCCGAATATGCGAGAATCTCAGTATCTTCACATTCACGAAGAATCATTTCATTCATACCGAGAATGGCATTAATAGGCGTGCGTATCTCGTGTGACATATTGGAGAGGAAGGAAGATTTCGCGTCACTTGCAGCAAAGGCACGCTCTGAAAGGTTTATGAGCGTATCGCGTTCCGTCTTTTCCTTGTCAATATCTTCTATAAGCCAGAGTACATGAGTTACATTGCCATTCTTTTGTCGTTGTGTTTCAATAAAGCGTGCGCGTCTCCATTTATTAGCCTTGTTTCGATATTCAAGCGCTACGGTTTCGGAATCGTGCAGGCGTTCGTTTAAGGTATTTATATTTACAAAGTTAATCATATCGTTTAAGGATACATCGTTTACCTTATTTCGTATAAAGTCCTCCAATATAGAACTTGCACTTCTGTTTTCATCTTCCGACAGCTCATCATCTGCCAAAGCCTCCGACTTAATCTCTTTGAAAGTGTTTCCTATGATGTCTATATCATACACCAATAAATAAATATTCGAGAGTGAAGAAAGCTCTTCATTAAGCTGCCTTGCCATTTGGTATCTCTGATTGGACTTGTTCAGTATATACGAAAGAATGAGCACAATGGCGACCACCACCACGATTGTGACTATCACAATCTACTTCAATGGGCGAAATATTTCTGTTGCTTGTCGGAATGAGCTGCTACTTTATCATTGCTGTCCATTATGGCTACATAGTCGACTTTGCCTGACTCTACAGTTTTTTCAATAATTTTTTGTATCCTGTCCAGTGCTATGTCAATGGCTATCACACTTTTGCCGTCTGCAAGTCTTTTGCCGACTGCCATATTAATCGTTTTAGTTTGAGCATCAAGATATGGATCAACAATAGTAAGTTTTCCATTATTTGCCATTGGCGCGACGTACCATGGGCGTTCCGTTGCCACAAAATATTCACCAGGATCAGGTGCCCAGCCTATACTGTCGATGAAGCTGTCGTTAATATAGCCGTATATTCCTGTGAAATTTTCAAACACGGTACTGCTGACTGCTGTTGACTGCCATTTTAAATACTCCAGTATTTCTCCATTTGTGCGATTATTTTTAATCATATCGTCCAGAGTATATGACGTGAGTTCAACCGCGTGAATTGCTATTGAAAGATATTCGTCAAGATAGGCTGTAGACTGCATGGCGGCTGTCTGTCCGTCTTTGATAATATTATCACGCGTATTGTTGTAGAGCATATTATAATAGGACAATATTATTGCCACAAAGAATGTAATCACCGTAGCCGACAACAAGATTGTTTTGATGGCGGCGCGTTTTTCCTCGCCGCTCATGGCTCTTTTATCTTTAATTTTATTCATAATTTCCTCCTGATGTCAAAAGCGTTTAAATAGTTTTATAATAAAATAATTTGGATGCCAAAGATGTCCGCCCCAGAGTTGTTTTCGTAATTTATTGCTATATTTCTTCATCAAAAATTAATTCAAAGTGACAATAAATATAAAAAAACTTCAAGATCAGTATCACTGACATGAAGTTAGCCAATTTGGGTGCAAGTTTGGTACAAAATAAAAAATGTCAACAGTGAAAAGTTAGAGATGAATAAAAAAAATCACTAAATATATTAGTAAATAGAAATAACTGTTTGTCAAGCCTTTTCAATAATTTTCATGAATTTTCTGTGAATTTTGAGGAAACTTTACATCTAAGCACGTCAATAAAAATAGGGCGATTTATCCATCACTCTTACAAGTGGAGGACGAATCGCCCATTTATGTTAAGTTAAATCATTATTGTGATTAT
>JAFUTM010000300.1 GCA_017484235.1 Selenomonadaceae bacterium | reverse complement strand
TTACACCTTTGCTAAAAGAGTGCAGGCTGCCAATTTCTTCAATTATTCCAGTAAACATTTTCAATCTCCATTATTAACAATTTCCAGGATACACATAACGCAAATATTTCCGCGCAGTGTTGACTAAATTATGAATTTTATTCACATCAGTTGGTGGTCTGTCCGTCACTTTATAGCGTGGAAAAAATCTGCTGATATGCAGCGGCAGCTCAGGCGATATAGACGCCAGCCATTGTGCTTCAGATTCCATATCGTCAACGCTGTCGTTTTTATCCGGTATAATCAGTGTTGTCACTTCAACGTGGCAAGACTCCGCCGATAATTTTATAGTACGTTTAACCGTTTCAAAGTCGCCGCCGATCCAATCGTAAAATTCAGAATTAAACGCTTTAAGGTCAATATTCATTGCGTCAATATATGGCAGCAGTTCTTTTAAAGGTCGTTCTGCAACTGTTCCATTTGTCACTAAAACGGATTTTAAACCAACTTTGTGTAGATATTTAGCCGTATCCAAAACAAATTCATAACTTATAAAAGGCTCGTTGTAAGTAAAAGCAATGCCTATATTGCCGCGTTCTTTTTTGGATAATTCAACTGCAAGTGCCGCAAGATATTCCGGCGTTACATTCTGCGTCTGAAAATTAGAATCTGCCATTGATATTTCAAAATTTTGGCAGAACGGACAGTTCAAATTGCAGCCAAAACTGCCAACAGATAATATCCAGCTGTTTGGATAAAATCTGTAAAGCGGCTTCTTTTCAATTGGATCAAGTGCAATCGAAGTTAGACGACCATAATTTAAATCAATAATTTTGTCATCTTTATTCATTCTTGCACGACATCTGCCAACTTCACCTTCAGAGAGTGTACAGTGGTGTGGACAAATAGGACAAGTCTTTTTCATATAAATCACTCCATATCTAACGACTCAACTTGCAGCTCACGACCGGATTTTAATATCAAAATACCGTCACACTCTGGGCAAAAGAAGTTGTAATGCTCAATGTGAAATTCCTTACCGCACTTATTACAGACGCCGACAATCGGTATGTGATTAACCACGAGTTCAGCACCCTCAGCAATCGTATCTTTAGTCAACACTTCAAATGACATATTTAAAGCCTCAATTTCCACACCGCTCATCTCGCCAATCTGTAAGGTAATTCGATTAATTTTAGAAGAATTATTCTGTTGTGCATAGTCAAATGCAATATTTAAAATTCCTTCAGCAATCGCCATTTCGTGCATACTATCACCAATTCTCGAAGCGGCGTTTTTTATTTAATTTAGCCATCGCCTGCATCTCAGATTCAGTAAGCTCAAAATCAAAAATGTTAAAATTTTCGGCAATGTGTGCAAGGTTTTTAGAGCCTGGAACAGTTATATAACCAGCTTGTAAATGCCAGCGAAGAATAATTTGTGCTGATGTTTTATTATAAGCAGCCGCGATTTGTTTAATAGTCTCGTTATTAAATAAATCTTTAGTATTGCCGCGTCCGCCGAATGGATACCAAGATTCAACGACAGTGCCATACTGCTTCAAATAATTTTGCAGCTCTGTATTTTGATAAAATGGGTGATTTTCATTTTGCACAACAGCCGGTACAATTTCGGCAATTTTATTTATACGTTCAAAATCCTGCGGCGTATAATAATTAGAAATGCCAATGGAATGAACTTTGCCGGCTTTCACGGCACGCTCAAGAGCTTTATAAACTTCTTCATCGCGATAGCCAGGCTGATGAATTAACATTAAATCAATATATCCAATATTTAAAGCATTAATCGAATCGTCAATGGCTTTATCCGGTGAATTGTAATTACTCAGCATAATCTTACTCGTCACAAAAATTTCTTCACGCTTAACAATTCCATCATCTATAGCCTTGCGAACGCCGCGGCCGACACCGACTTCATTACCATAATAACGTGCCGTATCAATGAGACGATAGCCAACTTTAATTGCTTCATAAACGCAGGTTTCTGATTCACTGTCGGATAAAGTCCACGTGCCAAGACCTAAAACTGGCATCTTATAGCCGCTATTGAGTGTCACATCGTCAATCGTATAATTAGTTGTCATAATAGAATTTACCTCAACATTATTTTGACTGTTGGAGCCATTAGAACTTTGAGAAGTACAGCCAACAATCAACAATATAATCAATAAAGTAAAAATCACAAAGCAAAATTTTTTTATTAAGATCATCTCCAAAGGACATAAAAAAATTTCTTCTTAGCTGTCCGCCCACCCACCCATTTCAGCTGAGAAAAAATTTTAATACAAAAAGCAAATTATATTTTTCATTTCAATTTATTTGTCAGCGTGATTAGCTGCCATTGCCGCTGAAATCGCTGCTCCGAGTCCACTGCCGCCGTTATCAAGGATAGTATCAATATTTTTAGCTTCTTCGCCAAGCAGTTCATTGAGTGCACGATTGATATTTTCTTTGACAAGCGGCATCTTTTCATAGACTGAACCGTCAACAGCAATGTGCTGACGATTTATCTTGCCGCTGCCAGTGCGGTGCCAGATGATACCAACAAAACTTGCCGTAACAAGTCTTGCGGAACGAATGACAATAGCTGCTGCCAGTTCTTTAATTTTTTTAGCATCTTCAGAGTCAACATCTTTATTGACTTTATCTTTAATAATTGCCGCAATTCTGTCGCCGTCAACGCTGTCGTCCATTAGAATACTGGAAATGTCAATTGACGTGAAATTATATTTTTCGCCCTCCTCATTGAAGAGCTCCGCCAACGCCATTCCAAACAATTCACCCATATAACGGCCAGACACCATCTTCTCCATACGCTGTTCGCCAGGCTTTTCGGACGACTGATCAAACTCAATATCAAAACGATTCGGCGTAAGTTTCATAAAGCCGCCGGACTCCAAATTGAGAATCATACCGCCAACGCCAACATTATTAGGATCATTAATCGTGGATTCTACATAACAATTATTTTGGCCAGTTGCATAGATTGAGCCGATGTATGTGTCAGACTTTTGATAAGCGGCAGACAACAAAACGGCAACGGTATCATTTATAACAGAAATCGGTTCTATATTTTCAATACCGCGACGTTTTAATGCTTCAGTCAAAAGATCGTTTACCACTTCACCTTCAACGCCGCTGGTGGCAAATTCTTTAGTCCAAATTATCAGTTTTGCATTATAGAGATCGGTCTGAGTGGACGGAAATGAGAATGTATGACCTAAAAAGAATTTTGTATCGTGATCTTTGTCAATTGCTTCATCAATGAGTTCTGCCAAAAAGTCAAACATTTGATCCGAAGTTGAACCAACGCCAACATAATCATACTCGCCTGGAACGATAAGAGGTTTACCAACTTTTTTAGTGACTTCAAATCTGCCGGCGCCTTGAAGTTTGATACGTGAAACGCGGACGTTAGTGCCGCCGAAATCCAATGCAAGATACTCGCCGGTTTCTTTGCCGGTCGGAAGTCCAACATATGATCTGAGCATACGAAGTGAAGAATCTTTTGGATCGTTGAGTCCAAGTTTCAAGTCCTGCCGAAAGTTCGCGGCAATTTCCCTCAGTTGTTCAGCGTCCACCGTAAATTCTTTGATAATGGATTGAAGCTGTTGTCTGTCTAATGCCATATTAACACTCCTCTCATGTTTGAGAACTAATCGATTTTTATAAATTAATTATAACATATTTTGTTTTTAATTAATACAAAAATTTTTATTTTATTATTGATAATTTGTGCTATAATTTAATTGCAAATAAACAAATTTGGAGATGATTGGAGGTTAAATTATGGCATCAGAACAAGTTGGCAATAACATAAATATAAGTGAAATGGTGGCAAATTATAATACGCCGCCGGAAAAAATGCGCCACGTTCAGGAAGTTTCTGCTCGATATAAACTTCGGCTCAATCAATATAAAGAATTAAATATGACTCACTCAGACAATCGCGATCAGCGGCTAATGGTTTATACTGAGATAAAAGTTCTCGGCTGGATACTCGGCAAGAAAGAAAAAGCTGTGCTTAAAGATATAAATGCTTGCACCACGACAAATTTTCTTGGCCTATGAGTAACGATAATAATTCATCAAAATCAAATGCTTCAGTGACTTTGATGAAGCTGCTTGAAAAAATGGAGATGGACAAATTAAATCCTTATCAAGTTGACAAATACGTAGATGTGGCGATTTTTTTTGTCATATTGGCGGTTATAGTCTGTTATTTTCAAATTGGCAGCACTCATCATAACAGCAGTGATTATCACGGTGAAATTATTCCGAGCAGGGCACTCAGTTATATAAAAAATGGACAGCTAATTGCGTTGGTTGACGGAGCATATCCAGTTGCGATGCCGTCTGAGGATTCTTACGTTGATGTCGATGATAAAAAAGTATTTCCAATGATGTTGATTCTCGTGCCGCAGTTTGAATCAAATTCTAATACCGTCAAAGATTTTAATCTTTATCCTCTTAACATTGTTGATGATTCAATTTTGCCAAGACGCGGCAGGACTTTAGCATTACACATACTTTTTGGATTTACGAGTGATCACGCTGAGAACAAATTACTTTATGATGAAAAGGTCAGTGATTCTGCTGCTGAGGACTATAAACGAAAGGCATTTTATTATTTAGTTGTCAAAAATGGTTATGGCACGATGCAGCGCGGTTATATGAATAAGGATAATGCCGGTGACAATCTCCGTTATTATCGTGATGTGGATCACGTTATTGATGAGCTTATTACTATTTATCATATAATAAATTAAGTCATTCACTTTTTTAATATTAGAGACTTCTTTTTGGGCGGGCAAAAAGAAGCAAAAACCCGCCTCACTAAAGTCACATCACGTGACTTAGCGTTCGGGAGCCGCTCGCGTCCAGCTCGCGATTTTTTAAGGGTTTGCGATTTTAGGAGTTCGTGGTAAATTACTAATTGCGAATTACGAATTATGAATTAATTTTTGAGGTGATAATTAATATGACAGCACGTATTTTGGAAGGTAAAGTTTTTGCAGCTCAAATTAAAGAAGAAGCTGCACGCGGAGTAGAATCAATAAAAAAAGAATTTGGCATCACACCTTCATTGGCAGTTATAATCGTCGGTGAAAATCCAGCTTCACAAGTCTACGTTCGCAATAAACACAAGACTTGTGAGGAACTTGGCATTCGCAGTGAGGTAGTCACGATGCCGGAAAATACAACTAAAGAAGAACTCATTGCAGAAATTGATGAGTTAAATCTTGACAAGTCGATCAATGGTATTTTAGTTCAACTGCCTCTGCCAGCTGCAATTAAAGCCCACGAGGAAGAAATTTTAAATCGAATTGATCCGCTTAAAGACGTAGACGGTTTTCACCCTTATAACGTGGGCAAACTCGTCACTGGTTCGCCGACGCTTGTGCCTTGTACGCCGGCAGGCTGCATTAAAATGCTGGATTTTGCCGGCATTGAAATTGATGGCAAGCGTGCAGTAATTATCGGCCGCAGCAATATCGTTGGCAAACCGATGCTTCATCTTTTGATGAGTCGCCACGCAACAGTTACGGTCTGCCATTCTCATACACATAATCTTGCTGAGGTCACACGCGAGGCTGATATTTTGGTTGCGGCAATGGGCAAGCCTAAATTTGTGACGGCTGATATGGTTAAGCCTGGTTCTGTGATCGTTGATGTCGGAATCAATCGTAATGCACCTAAAAAATTAGTTGGTGATGTTGACTTTGATAATGTTAAAGACATTGCAAGTGCGATAACGCCAGTTCCAGGCGGCGTTGGTCTTTTAACCGTTGCGATGTTGATGCAAAATGTTGTTAAGGCTGCGCGCCTTCAATTACAATAAATAATAAATAAAAAATTTTCTGACTTTTAATGGACAACGTTAAAATTTTTGCGTATAATTAATGTATGTTTATATATTTGTTGGTACTCACGGTTATATCATATTTAGTCATTAAATATTTAAAATTAGGAGGCTAACTTGATGAAAGGCACAAAACCTGTTTATGTAATTGGTCATCGCAATCCCGATACGGATTCAATCTGCTCTGCGATAAGCTATTCTAATCTTAAAAGGGCAATGGGCATTAACGCAGTTGCGGCACGCTGCGGCAAAATTAACAATGAAACAAAATATGCGCTTGAATATTTCAAAGTAGACCAGCCGCTCCTGCTTGAAGACCTTTATCCACGTGTCAGAGATGTTGTGTTTGAATGTAAAACGGTAGTTCGTCAGCACGACACACTCCGTCATCTTGGTGAAGTGATGCGTAAAAATGAATCACAATCTATTCCGGTTATCGACAGTAAAGGCGAACTCGTCGGTATTGTCACCGTTGGCGATCTCGCAAAACTTTACTTTTTAGAGCTTGGTCTTCAAAGATTGGTTGATCTGCGTGTTCGTTTCCGCGACATTATCCAGGCAACTGATTCAAAGCCATTGGTAAGCGGTGACGAAAATGAATTTGTTGAAGGCAATATCCGTATTCTAACCGGCAGCTTGGATAACGCAGACTGCTTGATTCAAGCTAAGGACATTCTATTGACCGGCGATCGTTCAGCCGAAACTCTTAGAAAGTGCCTTGAAAAAGGTGTCGCCTGTCTTATGATTACAAATGGATTTAGAGTTCAGCCGGAAATAATTGAAGAAGCGACCAAACGTAATACATTCATTCTTTCCACGCCGTATGATACATATACTGTCGCTCGCTTGCTTAATCAGTGCGTGCCAATCCGCCGCATTATGCACACCAATCCGGTCTGCTTTAAGCCAACCGACCTTTTGAGTGATATTAAGGGCATTATGGACGAGCACAGATTCCGCAGCTATCCAGTCGTTGAAAATGGCAAACTTGTCGGCATTGTTACTTCAGATGAGATTATGCTGCCAAAACGTGAAAATGTCATTTTGGTTGACCATAATGAACGCGGCCAGGCGGTTGAAGGTATTGAAGAAGCTAAGATCGTTGAAATTGTCGACCACCACAGACTTGGTGGCGTCCAGACCAGTGAACCGATTTTCATTCATCAAGAACCAGTCGGCTGCACGTGTACGATTATTTCTAATATGTATTGGCAGAATGATATTGATATTCCGCCTTCGATTGCCGGTCTTTTGTTAAGTGCGATTATTTCTGATACTGTTCTCTTTAAGTCACCGACCTGCACGCCTAAAGATAAACGCACTGCAGAAAAGCTTGCTCAAATCGCTGGCGTTGATCTTAAAGAATATGGTCTGGCAATGCTTCGCGCAGGCGCCGGTATCGGTGATAAGACGCCGGTTGAAATTATCAAGACTGACCTCAAAGAGTTTAAAATTGGTGATTATCGCATTGTCGTATCACAAATTTCAGTTATGGATACTAAAGAAGTGCTTGACATTGAGCCGCAGTTAATTGAAGCTATGAAAGAAAATTGCGACCGCGAAGGCTTTGATATGCATTTGTTAATGGTTACCGACATTCTGGAAGAGGCAACTTATCTGCTTTATGCTGGATCACCAAAGACGTTGATTGGCGAAGCATTTAAGAAAGATGCAAGCGGCGATCACGTGTACCTGCCTGGCGTCATGAGCCGCAAGAAACAGATTATACCGCCACTGTCTGAGGCCGTAAATCGAATTAAAAACTAATATAAACAAAAGATAACGACGGATTTAATTAAAAGTTTGTGCAAGTTATTAATCCATATTGGAAGGCACAAACTTTTTTGTTTCATTAAAAGACTTGAAATTTTTTTTATATTAAGTTAAAATATAGAATGCGTTTGTAACGCCGACTTTAATTCAAACAGCATTAGAGGTGTAAATGTGGAATTAGAATTTAATCACGGTAACATTGTGCCGGTGCAGCTCGAACACGAAATGAAGTATTCATACATAGATTATGCAATGAGTGTAATTGTGTCTCGTGCCATACCGGACGTAAGAGACGGACTAAAACCGGTACATCGACGTATATTATACGCAATGCAGGAAGCTGGAATGACTTCTGCTAAACCATACAAAAAATCGGCACGTATCGTCGGTGAAGTTTTGGGTAAATATCATCCTCACGGCGATACATCAGTATATGATGCGATAGTAAGAATGGCGCAGGATTTTTCTATGCGCTATATGCTGGCAGACGGGCACGGCAACTTCGGTTCAATAGACGGCGACGGAGCCGCAGCAATGCGTTATACAGAAGTCAGAATGTCCAAAATAGCAGAATTAATGCTTGCCGATATAGATAAAGACACCGTAAATTTTGTTCCAAACTATGATGAATCATTAAAAGAACCTTCTGTTTTGCCTTCGAAGTTTCCACAATTGCTGGTCAATGGAACAAGCGGCATAGCCGTTGGAATGGCGACGAACATTCCACCACATAATTTAGGTGAAATAATCGACGGCACATTAATGCTTATAGATAATCCAGAGGCAACAATAAATGATCTTATGACCGTAATACAAGGGCCAGATTTTCCAACTGCAGCACAGATAATGGGCGACGGTGGAATAAAAGATGCTTATATGACTGGTCGCGGTTCGATTAAAATACGAGCCGTAACCAATATAATGAATCTGCCAAACGGCAAAAGCCACATAGTCGTTACAGAGCTGCCTTACCAGGTCAACAAGGCACGTCTAATTGAAAAAATCGCCGAGCTTGCACGCGAAAAGACAATTGAGGGCATAACTGATCTGCGTGATGAATCCGATCGTGAAGGAATGCGTATTGTAATAGACCTTAGACGTGACACTAATCCGACGATTGTGCTTAATTTGTTATTTAAACATACCGCAATGCAGGATACTTTTGGCGTAATAATGCTTGCTCTTGTTGACGGTAATCCAAAAGTGTTGAATCTGAAACAAGTTTTAACTTATTACATAAATCATCAGAAAGAAATAATCATTCGTCGTACAAAATTTGATCTGGCGAGGGCAAATGCACGTGCTCATATTTTAGAAGGTCTGACCATTGCATTGGAGAATTTAGACGATGTTATAAAAATTATTCGTGAGAGTTCTGCCGTTGACGTGGCTAAAAATACACTTATCGAGCGTTTCAAACTGTCAGAGTATCAGTCGCAGGCGATATTAGACCTCAAACTGCAAAGACTAACCGCTCTTGAACGAGGCAAAATTGAAACTGAATATAAGAATGTAATTGCAGCAATTGAAATATTTAA
>JAFUTM010000031.1 GCA_017484235.1 Selenomonadaceae bacterium | reverse complement strand
GCCGCAACCATTGCATTGAGCTGTGTGGAAAATTCGGAAATTGCAAAGATTGCCGATATTGCTATCACGCCTGTCACCGGTGCAGAAGTGATAACCGGCTCGACACGCCTTAAAGCCGGCACTGCGACTAAGCTGGTGTTAAATATGCTTACCAATGCCACAATGATTAAAATGGGTAAGGTTTACGGCAATTTAATGGTCGACGTGCAGGCAACTAATGATAAACTTAGAGACCGAGCTATTCGCATTGTCAAGACTGCCACCGGCTGTACGGAGGAGACGGCAACCGAGGCACTTCAAAAATCTAACGGCAGTGCTAAATCTGCAATTCATTTAATTGTAAACGAATAATAAATATCTTGGAAAACAATTTTATATGTGGAGACGATTTTATGAACAATGGCATATCCGTATATTCTGGATTGAATTGTACACTTGAAGACAATCTCAATCTCATTGAGACAGCGTCCTCGCTTGGCCTTAAAAGAATATTTACATCTGCACAGATTCCAGAGGCTGAGTCCGATTTTGACGATTTTGCTGCAATTTTGGCTGCCGCTTTAGAAAATGAATTTGAAATTATTCTTGATGTCAATGCTGATAATTTTGATACGTTTGACTTTGAGCAGATTACTCTGCGGCTGGACGATGGCTTTGATTTAACGCAAATTGCCGAACTGAGCAATATTCGCCGAATAATGCTCAACGCTTCAACCATTAACGAAGAATTTTTAACGACACTTAATAAAATAAATGCCAACTTTGATAATATTTCTGCACTTCACAATTTTTATCCTCACCCATACACTGGCTTAGACGATTATTATTTTTTCAATCAAAATAAAATCTTTCATAGTTTTGGAATCAGTGTTGGTGCTTTCGCTGCGTCAAAGGACGGCCTGCGCCGTCCGCCTATTGGCGAAGGTCTGCCGACACTTGAGTCAACCAGAAATTATCCAGTTGATCTTGCTGCCCGTTATCTTGCCGCTCTCGACGCGGACTTTATTATTATGTCTGACTCTATGCCAACTAATGAAGAATGTGCTTCTTTATCTCAGGTTAAATCCAATGAAGTGATTATAAATATTAAATTACAAACTGGCGATGCGGCGACAATTGAGCTTATTAAAAATACATTTAGTTCTCGACCTGAAGTCTGTTCACAAGTAATTCGAGCTGCTAATTCCAGAAATCTGCTCATTGATTCGATTGAGCCGGACAACAATCCGTGTGCCCGTCAATTCGGTGACATTACTGTAGATAATATTAATTTTGGTCGATATATGGGCGAAATTCAAATTGTTAAAACGGATCTGCCGTCGGATTCTCGTGTCAACGTCATTGCTAAAGTCGTTGATTCAGATTTACCGCTTATTGATTTTATTCGTCCAGACCAAAATTTTTCATTTAAATTTATATCTTAATTGTATTTTTTTTATTATATTTGTTCATATCTATCATTAATCAGCAAAGGAGGTTTCTTGTTTTGCGATTAAATCATATCTTTCTAATTGGAATTATAGCTGTTGTTACGATTATTGGCAGTAATGTGCAGGCAGCCTCATCACTACCTACATTGTCGATTGATTCAACCGGCGAAGATGTTGTCATTCTACAACAGAAACTCAAAGATATCGGTTACACAATAAGCGTTGACGGCGTCTTTGGCGAAGAGACTAAATCTGTTGTGGAACAGTTCCAGCGTGACAACAAAATTACCGTAACGGGCATAGTCAATGAGCAGACTTGGCGGAAACTAAAAAAAGCCAGACCTATTCCAAATAGGAATAATAATTCGTCCGGCCAATCTGACGACAGCGATTCAGAGAGCGGCAATGATAATTCCGACAATTTGCCTGTCATAATAAATGACGGAGAACTTGTTCCGTATGGAATAATTTTAATTAGTAAATCACAGGCAGATGAACTTGTCAGGACGGCTAAAAGTTATATTGGTGTGCCTTATGTCTTTGGCGGCACCACACCTGATGGTTTTGATTGCTCCGGTTTTGTCCAATACGTATTCCGACAGCAGGGCATTATTATTCCACGCCTCGCAGATGAGCAGTATTTACTCGGACGGTCGGCAAATATTTCGGAACTTAATGCGGGCGACTTAGTCTTCTTCACCACTTATGAGGCCGGTGCTTCTCATTGTGGCATCTACGTCGGCAACAGACAGTTTTT
>JAFUTM010000030.1 GCA_017484235.1 Selenomonadaceae bacterium | reverse complement strand
GAGTGTTATACAAACGTCGGTAGCTACGGCAAAGACGGACACGGTGAAACAGTAAGATAGAACTGTGAGGTCTATCCAAAACATCTTGACATAGACACGATGACCATTTGTCTACATGTGACTATGTTTTAAGTAGCAGGTGAACCACTACTTAATCCACGAATTAACGATTACATAAAATTGAGCAGAAGATTATATCCATCGTCTACTATATACGTTGTTACTAATGCATTGTTATTGCAAGATATGCCAGAAGATTTTTTTGAAACTTTAAAGTCACAAAATGCGGGAATATTTATTTCATTCTATCCACCAATGGTTAGTAAAATGGACTCTATAAGAGATATGCTCAATAAAAAAGGCGTTAATTATTTTATTACTGAATTGAACAAAATATTTTCTATTAAACAAACATTAAATAAGCATAATCAGCCCCAAAATGCATTTTTGAATTGCTTTCAGGCAAATTGCAATAATTTATATGAAGGTAAAATTGCGGCTTGTTTTCTGCCATTTACAACTAAATATTTTAATTCATACTTTGATAAAAATTTACCAGAAGATGGAGCAATTAATTTATATGATGAAAATTTGACAACTGAAATTTTAAAATATAAACTCAAACAACCATTTGAACGCTGCTGTTATTGTACAAATCCAGTAGACATTAATTGGCAATCCATTAAATATCCCAGTGTTTTATCTGATTGGGTTAATGAATATTAATTTTAGGAGGAAAGCTTTATGTTGACTTACACTTATTATGGACACGCCTGTTTTTTGATTAGTGACGGCGAATACAAAATTTTGGTTGATCCGTTTTTGACGGGCAATCCACAGGCAAAGATTTCTGCCAAAGATGTAACTGCAAACTATATTCTCGTAACACACGCGCACGATGATCATCTTGGTGATGCACCGGAAATTGCAACTCGTCTTAATGCGGAAGTTGTTGCTATTCCAGAGGTTTTGACACTTTGTGCTTCGCGTGTTGACATATCCATTAAAGCGCACGGTATGAACATTGGCGGCACACTCAATCTGCCGTTTGGTCAGGTCAGAATGGTTCCGGCACTTCATTCAAGCGGAGTCGAGGGCGGTATTGCCTGTGGTTTTATCATTAAAATTTTTGGTAAAACTATCTATTATTCCGGTGACACCGCTCTCTTCAGCGATATGAAACTCATTGGCGAGCGCGATGCAATTGATTATGCTATTCTGCCAATTGGTGATAATTATACTATGGGCATTGAAGATGCGGCAAAAGCAGTTCAATTCCTCAATGCTAAACACGTCATTCCTGTTCATTATGGTACTTGGGGAGTAATAAATCAAAATCCAGAAGATTTTAAAAAGTTGGTTACCGGCGCAGAAGTTCACATTGTTAAACCTGGCGAGGCGATCCAGCTTTAATTCAAGGCATATTTAGAATGATTGATTTTATTTCTAATTTAAATTTAGACGATTCTGATATAATTGTGATTTTAGGGGCTACGGCAACTGGTAAAAGTGCGCTGGCATTAACGTTAGCTGAAAAATTAAATACTGAAATTATTTCTGCTGACTCTATGATGGTTTATAAAAATTTTAATATCGGTACGGCTAAACCGTCAATAGAAGAACTTTCAAGAGTTAAACATCATTTAGTTGATATTTTAGAACCTAATGAAAAATACAGTGTCGCAGAATTTCAAAATGCAGCCTCTAAAATTATTGCTGACCTAAATAATCAGCAAAAAATTCCAATCGTCGCAGGCGGTACAGGTTTGTATATCCAAGCATTAATTGAGGGCTATAAATTTAATGATGTCACTGATTTAAATGAAGCTGGAAAAGTTAATAAAAGTCAACGCAGTTTTTATAATGAAACCGGTAAATTAACGTATAAAGCTAAAGTTATTGGATTGACAATGGATCGTCAGGAACTGTATAAAAGAATTAATGCGCGGACTAAAAAAATGTTTGATGACGGCTTGGTTGATGAAGTTAAGCATTTAATTAATAGTGGAGTAAGTCGCGACGCACAGGCAATGCTCGGTATTGGTTACAAAGAAACGGTCGAATATCTCGACGGAAAGATTACACTTGATGAGGCGGTTGATAAAATCAGCCAGGCAACTCGAAATTTTGCCAAACGACAATTGACTTGGTATCGCCGTATGAAGTACATTGAGTGGTACGATGTCAATATGCTTAATTAATCCAAATTAAAATTTAAACAATTCGTAAATAAAATTTAAATAAAATATATTAATTATCGTATTGCATTTGAATTTAAATTTTATAGACAAATATAAAAATACATAGTAAAATTTTACAGAAACTTGAAACAGAGGAGGTCGAAAAAAATGGCGACAATGACACTTGTTGAAAAACACGACTTTCTCAAAGGCAGTACCGAATATAAGGAACTCGACAAACTTTGTTTTCTGTCAAAGAATCTTTACAATGCGGGGCTTTATACGGTGCGTCAGCATTTTTTCGCTACAAAGCAATGTTTACCTTACAATCAGTTGACGGGTCAATTTACAGAATTAAATCAATCGGATTTTCGAGCAGTGCCCGCTAAAGTTGCACAGCTCACGCT
>JAFUTM010000299.1 GCA_017484235.1 Selenomonadaceae bacterium | reverse complement strand
TCACCCTTTCAAGAAGCTCAAAAATCTTCTGATATAATCGTTGGTTCTAAGTCTTTGGCTGATATTCGCAAGGATTTCCCGATTCTTTCCGAAAAAATCAACGGTCACAATCTAGTTTGGCTGGACAACGGCGCTACCACTCAACGTCCTCAATGTGTGATTGATAGACTTGTGCATTATTATCAACATGAGAACTCCAACGTTCATCGCGGTGCCCACGAGTTAGCTGCAAGGTCCACTGACGCCTATGAAGGTGCTCGTCAGACTGTCGCCAACTTTATCGGTGCGCCCTCTGCTGATAATATAGTTTTTGTTCGCGGTACCACTGAAGGCATAAATTTAGTTGCTCAGTCATATGTAAAGCAGTATCTTAAACCTGGTGATGAAATCATATTGACGTTGCTTGAACATCACGCTAATATTGTGCCCTGGCAACTCATATGTCAAGAGACAGGCGCTGTGTTAAGAGTTGTGCCTGTCGATTCAACCGGTCAAATTATTATTTCCGAATACGAAAAACTTTTTAACCACAACACTAAATTCGTCACCGCGACTCACGTGTCAAATGCTCTCGGTACCATTACACCTGTTGAGGAACTCGTATATATTGCTCATCGTCACGGAGTGAAAATTCTCATTGACGGTGCTCAGTCGGTTGCACATATTCCAATTAATGTCAGTGCTCTTGATGCAGACTTCTTCGTTTTCAGCGGACACAAGATATTTGCACCGACTGGTATTGGCGTCGTTTACGGCAAGCCTGAACTTCTTGAAGCCGCAAAACCTTATCAAGGTGGCGGAAATATGATAAAGGACGTTACTTTTGAGCGTACCATATATAATTCCGCACCGAACAAATTTGAAGCTGGAACAGGCAGTATCGCCGACGCAGTTGGACTTGGTGCCGCGCTTGAATATTTGACAAAAATCGGTATGCCGGCAATTAATCTTCATGAGCACGAGCTATTGCAATATGCAACTCGTGAACTTGAACAAATCAAAGGATTGCATTTAATCGGACACGCGACGCAAAAAGCAAGCGTTTTGTCCTTCGTTCTTGACGGTTATGATATTACAAGTGTTGGTGAACGACTGAATCAATTCGGTGTGGCAGTCAGAGCAGGTCACCATTGCGCTCAACCAATACTTAGACATTTCGGACTTGAAGGCACAGTTCGTCCAACTTTGGCATTTTACAATTCATATGAAGATATAGATGCACTTGTAAGAGCAATCCGCTCAATGGTTTAAGTATGTGAGCTGCTTTTATGTCGGAACCACGATAAAATCATTGTCTTCAGTGGTAGAGGCAGAAGATATTATTTTTAAAGAGGAGAAATCAAAATGCAGGTTAAAGTTAATGGTGAAGTTGTGAATTTGGAAAAATCGCTTAATATCAATGATTTTCTTGTTGCGGTTAAGGCGGATCAGCCGGAATATGTGACGGTGCAGAAGAACGGCGAATTTATTCAGCGTGATGATTTTGCCGACACTCTAGTTGAGGAAGGCGACGAAATCGAATTTTTGTACTTTATGGGTGGTGGCAGTAATGAGTAAGCTCACAAATGAACAGCTTGAAAGATACTCGCGCCACATAATTTTGGAGCAAGTCGGCGGCAAAGGTCAGAAGAAGATTCTAAATTCAAAAGTTTTGATAATTGGAACAGGCGGACTCGGCTCACCGGCGGCGATGTATCTTGCAGCGGCGGGCGTTGGCACTATCGGGCTTGTTGATTACGATGTTGTCGATTTATCTAACCTTCAGCGGCAAATAATTCATCAGACAAGTGACCTCGACAAGCCGAAAATTAAATCTGGCAAGGAAACAATCGAGGCTATTAATCCTGATGTGACGGTCAAGACTTATGATGAGTTAGTTAATTCGTCGAATATCGCCGACATTATCAAAGATGCGGACTATGACTTCATTATCGACGGCACGGATAATTTTCCGGCAAAGTTCTTGATAAATGATGCCTGCGTATTGCTTAAAAAGCCATTTTCGCACGCCGGCATAATTCGCTTTCAAGGTCAGACGATGACTTATGTGCCTGACAAATCACCGTGCTACCGCTGCGTGTTTCCAGAAATGCCGCCAAAAGATGCAGTACC
>JAFUTM010000298.1 GCA_017484235.1 Selenomonadaceae bacterium | reverse complement strand
TGGCAGGGGCAGAGTCAGTTCAACAACAGCAGCGGCAATTTTAAGTATGGCAGAGCAGCTCGGTTATGAGCCTAATCCGGCAGGAAAAGCCTTAGCCGCACGCAAGCATAGACCAGTAATAGGTGTGATACTTTCCTCAGAAGGCAACGCTTTTTTTGATGAGGTTATTCGCGGCATAAAAGAAGCATACGAGGAATATCAAATTTATGGTCTTGAAGTTAAATATAAAACCATGAAGGGTTATGACGAAAATAAACAAATTGAGCTGTTAGAACAATTTAGAGGCAATGTCAATGCATTGGCAATTAATCCAATAAATAGTCCTCAGATTGCAAAAATCCTCAATGAGTTTGTTGAAGCGGGCATATTTGTCGTGACAGTAAATAATGACATTGCAAATTGCAATCGTCAATGTTTTGTCGGCAGTGATTACTTTAATGGTGGCGAGACGGCCTGTGCTCTATTTGAGGCCATTCTTGGTAAAAAGGCTAAAATTGGAGTGGTGCTGGGCAGCCTTCAAATTATGGGACATCGTTCTCGTTTAGAAGGCTTTCAACATCGAATGAAAAAATTGCCGGAGTTTGAAATCTTAGACGTAGTTGAAAATGATGATGATGAAATAACATCATATAACGTGACCAAACAACTCTTAGAAAAATATCCACAAATTACCGCACTATTCCTCGTAGCAGGCGGAGTATATGGAGCAAGCAGGGCAGTGTTAGATTTACCTGAAGAAAATCGTCCTAAAGTAATTGCTTTCGACGCAGTTCCATCGACGGTGGAAATGATGAAAAAAGGCGTAATCCTTGCCATATTGTATCAACATCCATATCGGCAAGGGCATCGTTCAATAGATTTAGCTTTTGAGTATTTAGTCAATGGACGAGCACCAGCTAAGGCTGAATACGTATTCAAGAATGAAATCCGCTTGTTAGAAAATCTTTGAAGCAACAAAATTAAGCACATCATTGAAAGTATAAGCGATATTATCATAATTAATCTTAGGTCGGTCAATTATCACAACCGGCAGATTTAGGTCCTCAGCGGCAAGTAACTTGGTGTCAGTGCCGCCAATTTGACCGCTGTTCTTTGTAACGATAACTTCTGCATTGTAACTCTTAAATATTTCCACATTCAGCTCACGAGAAAAGGGACCTTGCATCGCAACGATATTCTTAGGATTAATGCCCAGCTTCTCACATTCAGCCAAAACCTCTGAAGTCGGCAGGACACGCGCAATTACATTACAATCCTTTAATGCAGGTGAGTCAACAAACGTTTTAAGATTGCGGCTGCCGGTCGTTAAAAAAATATTATTTCCAAGCTGTGCAGCTTTAATCGCCGCTTCCTCATAGTCCGACACGAAGTGAGCCTTATTATAAGTTATCGGCACACTTGCGCGTTCATAACGAAGATAAGGTATATTCGCTTTGTCGCAGGCGGCCATTGCGTTGCGCGATACGTTGACGGCGTAAGGGTGGCTTGCGTCAACTAAAACCTGAACACCTTCATTTTTGATAAGCTCAATGAGTTCTTTCTCGTCGAGCTTTTTATTGTTGATTTTTATGTTTTCATATTGAGCCAGAAGTTCTTTGCCATAATCGCTTACGACGGAGGCAATGACGCTGAATCCATTTTTTAATAAATAACCGGCGAGTTTACGCCCGTCTTCCGTGCCAGCTATCACAAGCAGTTTACCGTCCATTATAAAACCTCCGATAACATCAACTATTTTTATACTGTTCGCAGATTTTATCTTTGTCACCATATGCTTTTATGTGCCCGCGTTCAAGCCATAATACTTTTGTGCACATGCGTTCCACCATATTTATATCGTGTGACACTAAAATAATCGTGACACCATTTTTAATCATATCGGAAATGCGACGCTCACACTTTTGGTAGAATTGAAAATCGCCGACCGCCAATACCTCATCTACAATTAAAATATCCGGCTTAACGACGGTTGCAATTGCAAATCCAAGTCGAGCGTACATTCCACTGGAAAAATTTTTAACTGGCACATTTATGAAATCTTTCAATTCAGCAAAATCAACAATTTCATCAAAATGGTCTTGTATAAACTTTCGCGAATAGCCCAAAATTAAACCATTTAAAAAAATGTTCTCCTTTGCAGTCAATTCTGGATCAAAACCGGCACCTACTTCAATTAATGGTGCCACTGTGCCTTTGACTTTGACACTGCCAGAAGTCGGAGTGAACACACCAGACAAGATTTTTAACAAAGTACTTTTACCTGCACCATTTAATCCAACAATGCCAAGAAGCTCGTTCCTTTGAACGGAAAAAGATATATCGTCAATCGCTATAAACTCATTGTACAATAGGTTGCCCTTTATAAGCCGAACAATATATTCTTTTATGCTGTCCACTTTCTCTTCCATTAAATTAAAGTGCATTGACAAATGCTCAACCTCAATAATATTTTCCATAAATATCTCCTAGATATAGAGAACGAAATTGTTTTGATACTTTTTAAATAAACGCCAGCCGATGAACAGAGTGACAATAGAAATAGCAATGCACGTCATCATTAAATCTGCTTCTGGCATTATTCCTTCACAAACAGGCTGCCGGAAAGCTTTTAAAAAGAAGTATAATGGATTTATCTTTAAAATTATAGAATACTCTTCCGGTACAATGCTGTCTGGATAAAATATCGGAGTCGCATAGCTTAACAGCGATAAAAATACACCGTACAAATGTACCATATCTCTAAAATATACCGCCAGCGTAGAAAGAATTAAGCCTACGCCCAGGCAGAAGATGAGCATAAAAAATATCGGTATGATAAAAGTAAATGTAATTAACGAAAATTTTGCGCCCGTAAATATCATTATAAAAAATAACGCCGGCAGCGTGAATAATAAATTTACGCAGCTTGAAAATACCCGTGAAGCTGGAAATAAATATTTTAGTATGTAAACTTTTTTTAATAGTATACCGTTTTCAATTATTGAAAGCATTGCAAATCTTGTACTCTCATTGTAGAAAGTGAAGATTATTTGTCCGCAAAGTAAATACAAAGGATAATTTTCTATATCGAATCTAAATAAATGGGAAAAAATCATCGCTGTTATGAGCATTACGAACAACGGATTTAATAAGCTCCAAAACACGCCTAAGATTGAGCGGCGATACTTTTTCTTTATGTCACGCATTATTAATTCCCATATTAAATATCTGTACTTGTATAATTCATTAATCAGTGGCATTTCTAACCTCAATACATTTTATAGTTTGCTTCAAATTCATATTTTTTAGTAATTATAACATCATTTTATATATCTATCAACCATATTTTATTCTACTCATTAAATTTTAACGTTGTTGTGGTAGGAGTAAATAAATTTGCGTCGAATTTTTAAATTGTTAATATAATGGTAAAGATAATAGGGGGAAATTTAATGCAGAGTTTTGAGATAAATCTCGGCGGACGAAGTTTAATCGTCGAAAATGGAAAAATGGCAAAACAGGCGAATGGAGCGGTACTCGTTCGCTATGGTGATACAGTTGTTTTAGTTGCAGCAGCATCTTCGCCTGAACCGCGTGAAGGCGTAGACTTTTTTCCGCTGACTGTTGACTATGAGGAAAAGATGTATTCAGCCGGTAAGATACCAGGCGGCTTTATTAAACGTGAAGGGCGGCCTGCAACTTCAGCAATACTCAAAAGCCGGCTTATAGACAGACCAATCCGTCCACTCTTTCCAGACGGATTTAGAAATGACGTACAGATAACAGCTACTGTCCTCTGCTTCGATGCGGACAATCCACCAGAGATTGCGGCAATGTTCGGCGCGTCCTGTGCATTGTGCGTGTCGGATATACCGTTTGGCGGCCCGATTGCCGGCGTCAGAGTTGGCAGAATCGACGGCGAATTTATAATAAATCCAACAGTTGAACAGTCCGAAAAATCAGAGCTTGACTTAATGGTTGCCGGCTCACGTGACGCAGTTATGATGGTTGAGGCCGGTGCAAAAGAGCTGCCCGAAGAAGTCATTCTTGAAGCAATACTCTTTGGTCACGAAGAAATTAAAAAGCTCGTCGCTTTCCAAGACGAGATAACAGCGGCTTGCGGTAAAGAGAAACGCGAATATACTCTCTTTAAAGTCAATGAAGAACTCAACGCCGCAGTTCGTGAATTTGCTTCCGACAAAATAAATACCGCCGTTCGCAATCCAGATAAGCTTGCACGCGACGAAGCAGTTAAAACCGTTCAAGATGAAACTTTGGAACATTTTGCTGAGCAGTTTCCTGATTCTGAAAAGGAGATTGCCTCTATAATTCACGATATTACTAAAGAGATTGTCCGTCATATGATAACTCACGAAAAGATTAGACCGGACGGACGCGGGCTTGAAGAAGTGCGCCCAATTACTTGTGAGGTCGGTATTTTGCCACGTACACACGGCTCCGGTCTCTTCACGCGCGGTCAGACGCAGATTCTCACCGTTACGACACTTGGCTCAATCGGTGATGAGCAGATAGTTGACGGGCTTGAACCGGAATACACTAAGCATTACATTCACCATTACAACTTTCCTGGTTACAGTGTCGGCGAGGCAAGGCCGGCTCGTTCTCCAGGCAGACGCGAGATTGGACACGGTGCATTGGCAGAACGCGCATTGGCTCCGATGATTCCGTCAATTGAAGAGTTTCCTTATACTATTCGCCTCGTCTCCGAAGTCTTGGAGAGTAATGGCTCTAGCTCAATGGGCAGTGTCTGCGGCTCCACTCTTTCACTTATGCAGGCCGGCGTTAAAATTAAGCGTCCGGTTTCCGGCGTCGCTATGGGATTAGTTAAGGACGGCGATGCTCACACGATTTTAACCGACATACAAGGTATGGAGGATGCGCTTGGCGATATGGACTTCAAAGTTGCCGGCACTACTGAAGGCGTAACGGCAATCCAAATGGATATTAAAGTTGCCGGAATCAACCGTGAAATCCTCCACGACGCCCTTGAACAGGCTAAACGCGGCAGAGCTTTTATTCTCGGCAAGATGCTCGAAGTTATCAGCGAACCTGCGCCAGACCTTTCGCCTTATGCGCCACGCGTCAAGATTATCAAAGTCGAAGTCGACAAAGTGCGCGAAGTTATCGGACCTGCTGGCAAAATGGTCAATCGTATTATTGACGAGACCGGCGTTACTATGGATATTCACGACGACGGCAATATTTTTGTCACGTCCACCAGCGTTGAGGGTATTGATAAAGCTATTAAGATGATTGAAGATATTGTTCACGAAATTAAGCCTGGCGAAATTTACGAGGGCACTGTCACTCGTACCACCAGCTTTGGCGCGTTCGTTGAGCTGCTGCCTGGACGCGAGGGCATGTGCCACGTTTCGCAGCTTGACCGTCGCAGAGTTGAAAAAGTTGAAGATGTCGTCAAGGTCGGCGATAAACTCAGAGTTCAGGTTATGGAAATTGACGAGCGCGGCAAGATTGATGTCAGCCACAGCGTTTTGATGACCTCTGATTCTTCAGGTAATTCATCGGGCAAACCGCCACGCGATTCCAACAGGTCTGGTGGTCGCTCTGAATCTAGAGGTAGTAATCGTTCTGATTCTGGTTCAAGAGGCGGTGGTCGCTCCGAATCCAGAGGCGGCGGCAATCGTTCGGATTCTCGCGGCTCCAAAGGCGGCCGGCAAAGTTCTCACGGTTTAGACGCCCTCGCAAAGTTCAAAAATGATGACGGCAGAAGAAGAAAATAATTTTTAGCAGGAGAGGATTTGTACAATGGCTACTATTGATAGATTTAAGGGTGCAATTAAGAATGGCAAGATTACTGCTGATTCTGGTATGGTTGTAAATTTATCTGCTCAGATGAAGTATGATTATCTGGCTGCCGTTCACACTATGGATCAGATTGAGCAGCTCAACAAGACTATTACCGCGCGTCTTAACAAGCGTGAAGAAATAAAAGCCAAGCTCTTGACGAGTTGCCGCAATTCTCTTAAGGCGTTGGTTGAAGATGAAAATGGTCTCAAAGATATTAAAAATATTGACCGCGCTCTTAAAGTCCTGCACGAATGTCGCAATGAGCTTGTAAAGATGGACGGTCAAACTCACGAAGACAACAAGCTCGCCAAGATTATTGAAGATGGTGTTTCTGCTGGTCGTTGATGGTGTCTGTCTTATATTATTTGGTTGTTGTTTAGATTTATTTTTTAAGTTACAGCCTTCTTTCTTTACACAAAGAAAGAAGCAAAGAAACTTGTTCGCTGTAGTCGCATCACGCGACTAAACGCGAACGGGCCTCGCATCCAGCTCGGCCATTTTTTCAATTAGGAATAAGAAATGAAGAATGCTGAATATTTTTAATTCCTAATTCTACATTCCAAATTCATAATTAGTAAAGGGTGGTTTGTTTGAAGTTGTTTATTGGTAAAAAAGTTGGCGTCAGTAAGGAAGAACGCGCTTTATCCTATTACAAGTTTTTTGAACAGCCGATGGCTAATATTCCTGAAGAAAAGATTAAACTTATTGATGCGCCGCAGCAGGTTCCAAGCGTTCCTTTTGATAAGCGTAACCTTTTCCTCAAGGGCGACGATATAGATTATTGTCAAGTCGGTTATGGTGTAGCACCGGACGGCACTGGTTTTGTTTGCAATGAGACTTATATGCCTAATGTGACTGTTGAGATGCTGGATTGGTGGTTTCCTTGGCACAGTGTTGGCTCGGATTTGCGTTATAAAATTTGGGACCCTGAGGATCATTATTTTGCACGGGCTGACAAGGCT
>JAFUTM010000297.1 GCA_017484235.1 Selenomonadaceae bacterium | reverse complement strand
ACCGGAGGTTTGCTTGCAGTTTCAAACCTCCATAAATAATAAATTCTTGGAGGTATTATTGCATTGAATAGGGAAAATAAACGTAAACTTTTTGCTAAAGGCTATTATAAAAATCACGCGTGCAGCGAGCCGTTTATTTGTAAAATGTGCGGCAGAACCGTTGTTGAAACCGGCGCAGGAACTAATCATCGCAATCACTGTCCATACTGTTTGACCAGTCAACACTTGGACAATGAACCTGGCGACCGAAATGCTGATTGCGGCGGTGCAATGGAACCGATTGCCGTATGGATACGCAAAAACGGTGAATGGGCAATTATCCACCGCTGTAAAATCTGCGGCACACTGAGTTCAAACCGAATTGCCGCTGATGATAATCCACTAAAATTAATGTCTTTGGCAATGAAACCAATCTCGTCTCCGCCGTTTCCGCTTGAAAAAATCGAAGAGATGACAGATTTAATGGGCGGCGATGGCAAATTAAAATGGTAAATAAAAATACAAAGAGAGGGGGAATTCTCTTTGATAGAAATTAATGCGACAATCATAGCGCAGATTTTGAATTTCTTGATTTTAGTTGTAATTCTGCGTGCAGTAGCTTACAAGCCTGTTGTCAGACTTTTGCAGCAGCGCAGTGATAAAATTCAAAATAGTATTGATAAAGCTGAAGCCGACCAGAAAGCCGCTGAAGCTACCCTTGCTCAATATAAACAAAAATTGCAGGACGCCAATATCAAAGCTCAGGAAATTGTCGATAAAGCTGAAAAAGTCGCACGCGATGAACACGACGCAACCGTTTTGGCAACGAAAAAAGAAATCGACCAGATGAAAAAAGCTGCCGAAGAAGACATTCAACGCGATCGCGAACGTGCTGTCGCTCAGCTCAAAGGCGAAGTTATCACGCTCAGCCTTGCAGCAGCCGGCAAGATTATTTCTAAAAATATCGACAATAAAGAAAATGAACGCCTTATTGGTGAATTTATCAATCAACTTGACAAAGAAAAGCTCGGTGATTTGTCATGTTAAATTTGCAGCTGGCATTAAAATACTCTACGGCGATTTTTGAAATTGCCAAAGAAGAAAATAAACTTGTACCTTATGGCGAAGAACTTGCAGAAGTTCGCGAGAATTTGTTCCCAATACCGCAGGTGCGTGCCTTTTTTCAAAATCCGCAGATTCAGCCTGAAGCTAAAAAAGAACTCTTAACAAAATGTTTCAAAGGTGAAGTATCGCCGGTAATTTTTAACTTTTTAATGTTACTTGTCGACAAGCGCAGGATTGGTATTTTTGACGCAATTGAAGAAGAATATCGCCGCCTTTCCAATCGGGCACGCGGCATAATAATTGCTGATGTGACGACGGCACGCGGTATATCCAAACAGCAGCAAAGCCAATTGCAGAAGAAACTGGCATCAATAACAAACAAAAAAGTTCAGCTTCGTCTGCACGAAAACAAAGAAATTATTGGCGGCGTGATTGTCAAAATTGGCGACAAACGCATTGACGGCAGCGTCGCAGGTAAACTGGAATCAATGAGACAGCAGCTGATGACAGCTCAAAATTAATATTTATGTTATTCACATTGTAAACAAGTGATTAGGTTTTTATTTTATATTTATAATTATCGTTAATATAAAATTAAATCTTAAATACAATCACCCTGATTTACAAATTGATTAGAGGTGACACTCATAGTATGAAGATAAATCCTGAAGAAATTACCGCTATAATAAAAGAACAGATTAAAAATTACAACGTTGATCTGAATGTGGACGACGTTGGCACGGTAGTTGAAATCGGTGACGGTATTGCTCACATTCACGGTCTTGACAAGGCGATGTCTGGTGAGCTTCTCGACTTCGGCAACGACATTTATGGTCTTGTTCTTAACTTGGAGCAGGACAATGTTGGTGCGGTTATTCTTGGTGGTGACACGAAGATTGAGGAAGGCGACACCGTTAAACGTACCGGCAAAATTATGCAGGTGCCGGTTGGCGAAAATATGATTGGTCGTGTCGTTGACGCGCTTGGTCGTCCGATTGACGGCAAAGGTCCAATTCACACGACTGAGGCTCGTCCGGTTGAGTATCCTGCACCTGGTATTGCAGACAGAAAGTCTGTTCACGAACCACTGCAAACTGGACTTAAAGCAATTGATGCACTCGTTCCGATTGGTCGTGGACAGCGTGAGTTAATCATCGGCGACCGCGGCACTGGTAAATCAGCAATTGCGGTTGATACTATAATCAACCAAAAAGGTCAAAACTGTATTTGTATTTACGTTGCTATTGGTCAGAAGGCTTCAACAGTTGCACGTGTCGTTAAAACGCTTGAAGATCACGGCGCAATGCAATATACAATCGTCGTTGCAGCAACGGCGGCCGATTCTGCACCATTGCAATATCTGGCACCATATGCTGGCGTTGCGATGGCGGAATATTTTATGTATAAAAAGAATGAACAAGGTCAAGGCGGCCACTGCCTCTGCATTTACGACGACTTGACGAAACACGCGGCAGCTTATCGTGCAATGTCACTGCTGCTCAGACGTCCACCTGGTCGTGAGGCTTATCCTGGCGACGTTTTCTATCTGCACTCCAGATTATTGGAACGTGCAGCGAAATTATCTGACGACTTGGGCGCCGGTTCAATCACGGCACTGCCAATTATCGAAACGCAGGCTGGCGACGTTTCGGCTTACATTCCGACAAACGTCATCTCCATTACTGATGGTCAGATTATGCTTGAAACGGACGCATTCTATTCCGGTATTCGTCCGGCTATTAGCGTTGGTCTTTCCGTTTCACGTGTTGGTGGTTCTGCTCAGATTAAGGCAATGAAACAAGTCGCAGGTACAATGCGTCTGGACTTGGCACAGTATCGTGAGCTTGCGTCATTTGCACAGTTCGCATCAGACCTTGACAAGACGACAAAGGCACAGCTGGATCGCGGTGCAAGAATGGTTGAAACTTTGAAACAGGCGCAGTATTCACCACTGCCTGTTGAAGATCAGGTTTTGACTATATTCTCGGCTGTTCGCGGATTTTTGGTTGATATTCCAGTTGATAAAGTCGTCGTATTTAATAATGATTTTATTAAATTTATGCACACGCAGCACCCTGAAATCGGCAAAAAGATCGTAGCTCAAAAGAAACTTGATGACGCTCTTGAGACTGAAATCAATAATGCAATCAAAGAATTTAAAGAAACTGTCACTTATAAGACTGAAGCAGAATAAGGCGGTGATGTAAATGGCAAATTTACAGGACATTCGCCGAAGAATTAAAAGTGTCAAAAGTACTCAGCAGATTACAAATGCAATGAATATGGTTGCAACGTCAAGGCTGCGCCACGCGAAAGAGGCGGCAGTTGCTAACAAGCCTTATTCTGATAAAACTAAATCGGTTGTACAAAATATTGCGGCTCACGTCGAAGGTTTTAGTCACCCGATGTTAGAAGTCCACGAAAGCGGCAAGAAACTATTATTAGTTATTGCGGCTGATAAAGGTCTGGCTGGTGCATATTCGAGCAACGTCTTTAAATTGGCACACGCAAATATTGATGATAAAAATAATACTGAACTTGTGACAGTCGGTCGCAAAACTAAAGATCATTTTGGACATCGCGGCTTTTCAATTTCCAAAAGCTGGATTGGAGTAAGTGAGCGTCCGAAATATGAAGATGCAAAATCAATTGCAAATTATTTGATTCAGCGTTTTGAAACTGGCGAAATTAAAGATATATTTATGATTTATACACGCTTCGTATCAGCGATTAGCTGTGTACCGGAGATTGTAAAGCTGCTGCCGTTTGAGCACGAAGCTGAAGATACAAACGGCACTGATAAGCCAGGCGGCTTGAAATCTGAATATATTTATGAACCGTCAGCAGAAGTTGTTTTGTCTCATTTATTGCCGCAATATTTAGTGACGGTAATTTATGCATCAATGCTGCAGTCCGCAGCGAGTGAGTTAAGTTCTCGAATGAACGCGATGAGCAATGCGACTGACAACGCTGAAGAACTTATCAGTAAACTCAATCTCCATTATAATAAAGTTCGTCAAGCTGGCATTACTAATGAAATTAACGAAATTGTCGGCGGCGCGAACGCTCTTAATTAGGAATTAGGAATGTCGAATTAGGAATGATTTTTCATTATGAATGATGGTGTGAATCTAATAGTTGTTAAAAGCAAAGCTTTTGCTGTACGTATTGTTAAACTGTATAGACATTTACGTCATACCAAAGGTGAGTTTGTGATGTCGAAACAGCTTTTACGCAGTGGTACGAGTATTGGTGCAAACATACATGAGGCTGTTCGTGGACAAAGCAAACCTGATTTTAACGCAAAAATGTATATTGCATTAAAAGAAGCTAGTGAAACAGAATATTGGCTTGAATTGCTTCGTGATACCGAATATCTTACTAAAACAGAAGCTGAAAGTATTTTGCCTGATTGTATCGAAATAATTAAAATATTAGTTAAAATCACAAAAACTACAACAAGCAATATTAATTCATAATTCATAATTCCTCATTCCTAATTAGAAAAGGGTGATTTATTTGGCAAAAGGTAAAGTTGTACAGGTCATTGGAGCTGTTGTCGATATTGAATTTCCACCTGGCGAACTTCCGGAAATTTTAAATGCTATAACAATAAAAGGTAAATCTGGCAACGTTAATATTGACCTCGTAGCAGAAGTTATGCAGCACCTCGGTGACAGTGTAACACGCTGCATTGCAATGAGTTCGACGGATGGTCTCGTTCGTGGAATGGAAGCCGAAGACACCGGTTCTCCAATTAAGGTGCCGGTCGGCAATGAATGTCTTGGTCGTGTATTTAACGTTTTGGGCAAAACAGTTGATAAAAATCCAAAACCTGTTGGTAATAAAGAATTTTGGCCGATTCACAGACCTGCGCCGTCTTTTGACGATCAGGAAACATCAACGCAAATTCTGGAAACCGGCATCAAAGTTGTTGACCTTATCGCACCGTACTCTCGCGGTGGTAAAGTCGGTCTGTTTGGCGGCGCGGGCGTCGGCAAGACAGTTCTTATCATGGAACTTATCCATAACATCGCGACAGAACACGGTGGTTACTCCGTATTCTCCGGCGTCGGTGAGCGTACTCGTGAAGGTAACGACCTCTGGTCAGAAATGACGGAATCCGGTGTTATTGATAAGACGGCACTGGTTTATGGTAAGATGAATGAGCCGCCTGGCGCTCGTATGCGTGTTGGTCTTACCGGTCTTACAATGGCTGAGTATTTCCGTGATGTGCAAGGCCAGGACGTTCTTCTGTTTATTGATAACATCTTCCGTTTCATTCAGGCAGGTTCTGAGGTGTCCGCTCTGCTCGGTCGTATGCCGTCCGCTGTTGGTTATCAGCCGACACTTACAACTGACGTTGGCGCGCTCCAGGAGCGTATCACATCAACCAAGAAAGGTTCAATCACTTCTGTACAAGCAGTTTACGTTCCGGCTGACGACTTGACAGACCCTGCACCAGCTGCAACATTTACACACTTGGACGCAACAACCGTTTTGAGCCGTCAGATTGCAGAGCTTGGTATTTATCCGGCAGTTGATCCGCTTGATTCAACGTCAAGAATTTTGGATCCACACGTAATCGGCGAAGAACATTATCAAGTTGCTCGCGGTGTACAGGCGGTTCTCCAAAAATATAAAGAACTGCAGGATATTATCGCAATTCTCGGTATGGAAGAACTCAGCGATGATGATAAATTGACGGTTAGCCGTGCACGTAAGATTCAGCGTTTCTTGTCGCAGCCATTTGCAGTCGCTGAAGTCTTCACCGGCTCGCCTGGTAAATATGTTGCACTTAAAGACACCATTCGCGGCTTTAAAGAAATCCTTGAGGGTAAATATGATGATTTGCCTGAAGCTGCGTTCTATATGGTTGGCAATATTGATGAAGTCATCGAGAAAGCCAAAAAACTTCAATGAAAATTTTGTCAAGGATTTTTGAGGAATTGACAACACGAAGTGAACCTGCTAGAATAAGATCAGCTTCAGCAAAATGTGTAAAGGCACTGAGCGAGAACCAAGCTGGGTCTTTACGTGAAAAGCATTAGAAGTAATTTGTAAACAGTCCGTTTTACGACTTGCGGATTTTTTGTCTGGGATTGCCTTGAAACTTTGATTGACGTAATCGCTAAACGAAGATGAGAGGCACGACTAACAAAAAGATGGCTT
>JAFUTM010000296.1 GCA_017484235.1 Selenomonadaceae bacterium | reverse complement strand
TATCAAAATATATTCCAGGCTGGTTATATTGCCGGACGCCTGTCACTTGATTCTATGGAAATGATGCACGGAAAATTCCAGGAACTCGACAAAGGCTTTGATTTCTATGCACCGCAGGTCTTTAATGATCAGAACGATGAGCGCAGAATCCTGCTTGGCTGGATGGGAATGCCGGATAAAGACGATGAATATCCAACGGGCGACTTGGGCTGGAAATTCTCATTAACTATGCCACGTGTGCTGACTCTTAAACAAGGCCACATCTTCTCGCAACCGGCTGAGGAATTACAAGCACTGCGTAAAACATCTATTGATATCAATAAAGATAACGCTGATTCAATTAAAACTCCGCTCAGTGCCGCGAGTGAAGCCATAATAAAAATAAAACTCGGCAAGGCAAAAAAGATTACGTTTACTCTGAATTATGGCGATGAGAGCACAGATATATATTATGATAAAACTTTGCAGACGGTTACAATCGACCGCAGCGCGATGAAACTCGGCGGAAGAGGCAGACGTACGTTTAAACTTTACGCTGACGATACACTCAATCTGCAGTTGTTTGTCGACAGAACAGCGATTGAAGCTTTCTTCCAAGACGGTGAGGAAGCCGCCAGCTTCTTCGTATTTCCACAGAATGATGTTAAACCGGAACTTATAGTTTCAGGTGACGCATTAATGGACAAGGTCAATGCCACAATTTATGAGCTTGGTCAGTTTAATTTTGAATAATGATAAATGTTAATTAAATAAAAACTTTTTGAAACTCATTACTAAAGCGCGAGGATACCACTTTATGTGGAGGAATCGCGCTTTACTTTGTAGAAATTATAAATTACTTCGGCATTAGACGAAAGAATTTCTTAATGAATATATGACGGAATTTTGCCGATTACTGAACATAAAGGGAGATAACTTTTTCATGGATTTTCTTAAATTTGCGTTGAAGGAAATGAGAATCAAGCAATGGATTAAAAATTCTTTGGTTTATGCAGCCTTGATTTTCAGTGGTCATTTATTTGAGTTTGAAAAATTTCTTTCCGCAACCGTAATGTTTTTTGCTTTCTGCCTTGCTGCAAGCGGCATATATTATTTTAACGATATTTTCGATATAAAAATTGACAGGCTCAATCCGAAAAAGAACAAGCGTCCGATAGCTGCCGGGCAAATTCCTTTAAATAGTGCAAAAATTATATCGGCGATATTGATTATCTCATCAATTGTTCTTTTGTTTGTTTCTCCTCTAAAAGAAAATTTTATGTGTTTTATCTTACTTTTGTCTTATATAATCGTAAATATTTTTTATACAATTCGATTGAAAGAAATCGTAATTCTTGATGTTATGTGTATTGCTTATGGTTTTGTTATTCGTGCGATAGTTGGGGCAATTGCCGTTCAAAGTGAAATGACGGAATGGTTTTTAATTTGCATAATGTTTATTTCTCTGCTGCTTGCTTTCGGAAAAAGGCGTAATGAATTGATTGACGTTGAAACTGATGTTTTATCGGAAGGACGGAAGGTGTTAAATAACTATAATTTGGAATTTATCAATCAAATGATGACGGTTGCAACTTCGGCGGTAATAATAAGTTACACGCTTTTCGTTATGGACAATGCGACAAAGAATCACGTCGATATGATTTTTACATTGCTGCCGGTTCTTTATGGAATTTTTTACTATATGTATATCGTAAGAACGAAAAACGAAGGCGGTTCTCCGACGGATATTTTATTTAAGCAAAAACCTATTCTATTTTCAGTGTTGATTTACATTGTTTATGTTATTGTTGTTCGAAATTTTTGAGATGATAATTTTTTATGAAATATAATTGTTGTGTGGATTTGTTACAATGAATGGAGAGAAGCATATGGAAACACTTATGAGGAAAGTCTTTTTAATTTTCTTGATGCTTATAATGACTGCCGTTTCCTATGGAGGCTATTACGCAAAATGGTCTGTCACTGTACATAATATGCACCCTTTTGAAATTATGATTGAAGGTTCGCAAGAACCGCGACCTTACGTATACCGTCAATTTGTACCGGTTTTGACGCGAACAATTGTAAATTCAATGTCTGAAGATGCAAAGGCAAAATGGATTGAAAAATTTGATGATAAGCTCGAGTTCGACAAAATTTATCCTGTTGTAAAAATTCCAGAAAAATATAAACTTGAATTTTACGTTCTTTCGTTGATAATATTTATTTGTTTTTTCATTGGAAATATCATTTTGCGTTCACTAATGTGTGAAATTTTACACGATGAAGTTTCTGGAACGTTAGTAACTTTTTTATTTATATTGTTATTTCCATTGTTGGAATTAGGCGGCGGATATTATTATGATTTGAGTGAACTTATGTTTTTATTTGCAGCAATGCGTTTTGCTTTTAATGGAAACTATATATGTCTGTTTATCTTAACACCTTTTGCCGAATTTAATAAAGAATCTTTTTTATTCTTTTTGATTATGCTTTATCCGATTACGCGAAATCATTTCGATTTAAAGAAATCAGCCGCGATTATTTTATTCGCCATTTTTATTGCAGGAATGTGTTATCTCTATATTAAAGCAGTTTTCGCTGGAAATCCAGGCGGTATGGTTGTAAATCAATTACATTTTCAAATAGATCATTTGCTCCATCCTGGTAAGTATTTTAATACTGAACCAACTTATGGTATACCTATAGACGGAAGACTTTACTGGTTATTTTTATTTATGATTTTTTGGATTGTAAAAAGTACTTGGCACGAACTGGAAGATATTTGGAAAAATCATTTAAAAATTGCACTTGCAATAAATATACCTTTGTTTATATTTTTCTGCTCACCAGGAGAATTACGCAACTTTAGTTTATCGTGGATTGCTTTATTAGTTCCAACAGGTTTTTACATAAAAAAATTGATTTCAGAAAAAATTTTGTGAAATTGTCATATAAAAAACTTTTACTACCATTCGCACACGTCGAACAAAAAGTAAAAGTTTTTATTATAATGAATTTGATTCTATTCGATAATATTTAATTTTTTAAGAGCTTTTTTCGCCGCCATTTGTTCTGCTTGCTTCTTATTTTTTCCACTGCCAATGCCATATCGTTTTCCGTCAATTGTGACCGCACATTTGAAAGAACGGTTATGATCTGGACCGGTAACACTAACTTCAACATACGAAATTTTATGCGAAGGTTCTTTATAAATATATTCTTGAAGTATAGATTTATAATTTTTTATACTTTCGCCACTCTTGACGGCTTCAAATTCAGGAGTCAGACGACGAACAACATAATCCTGTGCAGCTTCCCAGCCTTGGTCAAGGTATATGGCACCAATCACAGCTTCAAAAGCGTCTTCAAGCGTCGAGTCTCTTTTTCTACCGCCACTCGCGTCTTCGCCTTTGCTGATTAACAGCATTCTGCCCATACTTAACTTTCTTGCCAGTTTTGCCAAAGTGGGCTGACATACTATACTTGCACGTGTTTTTGTCAATTCGCCTTCAGAAAAATCTTTAAAATTATTATATAGATATGTACTTGAGGCAAGTTCCAACACCGCATCACCAAGAAATTCCAGCTTTTCATTGTGCATAACTTGAACAGATTCGCCTTCTGATAGATTCTCCTGCTCATTTGCATAAGAAGTATGAGTTAATGCTGTATTTAAAATTTCAATATCATTAAACTCGACGCCTAATTTTTTGGCGAATCGCATTAAAGATTGTCGCCTTTTGTCCGTTATTTGACTCATAGACATCAATCTGAAAATTTTTGCAGCATTATGCAGGCATTGTGCCCACCAAATCCAAATGAATTAGAAATAGCCTTATTGACTGTTTTGGATTTAGACTTATTCGGAACATAATCAAGGTCCAATCCATCATCAGGCGTCTCATAATTGATGGTTGGCGGAAGAATATCATTTTCAATGGATAATGCCGTTGCAATACACTCTGCACCGCCAGCCGCTCCCAGCATATGACCTGTCATTGATTTGATTGACGAGACAGATAAAACTTTAGAATGATCTCCAAATATGGATTTAATGGCTTCGGTTTCGCCTTGATCATTCAAATGAGTTGACGTGCCGTGTGCATTAATATAATCGATTTCTTCAGGCTTCACGCCGGCATCGTCAAGTACAAGCTGCATACATTTAGCTTGATATTCACCGTGCGGTGCAGGGCTGGTGATATGATAAGCATCATTATTTCTGGCATAACCAATAATTTCAGCATAAATATGAGCGCCGCGTGCCTTTGCGTGTTCAAGAGTTTCAAGAATGACAACGCCGGCACCTTCACCCATAACAAATCCACTGCGATTTTTATCAAATGGACGCGAAGCGTGATGAGGATCATCATTATGATCAGTACAAAGTGCTTTCATTGCACAGAAGCCTGCCACCGCACCAGGTGAAATGCTTGCCTCAGTACCGCCCGCTGCCATTATATCAGCTTCGCCGTTTTGAATAGTCCTGTATGCGTCGCCAATACAATTCGTTCCAGTGGCACAAGCCGTAACAATACAGCTCGATGGACCGTGAATTTTTAATTCAATGGCAACTTGACCAGAAGCCATATTAGCAATCATCATTGGAATAAAAAAGGGACTGATCCTCGATGGACCTTTTGAAAATAATTTTTCATACTGTGAGTGCATTGTCTCAATGCCGCCAATTCCAGCACCAATAAAGACACCGAATCTATCACGGTTTACATTTTCAAGATCTAATTTTGAATCAGCAACAGCCAGTTTAGTTGCAGCAATGGCAAATTGCGTGTAACGGTCCATACGTTTAGATTCTTTTTTGTCAATGAAGTCTTCCGGTAC
>JAFUTM010000295.1 GCA_017484235.1 Selenomonadaceae bacterium | reverse complement strand
CTGTCGTCACTAAAACTGCATATTCTTCGTCAGCAATGTGAAATACTGCGAATCTGATTAAATTGTCGTGGCGTAAATCAAAATTTTGGCGCATGTCGGCCTCAATTATATTTTTCAGAGTAGTATCTATGTCTGGTGAGTTTTCTAAATTTCTATAAATCACTTCCGGCATCTTTTGACGCTGTTCAAATACTACCTTCAAAATACGGTTATCGACTTGGCAATAATTTGTCCTCAATTCTTCAGTATTTTTGATTAAATTGTTTACTGCAAGATTAAATCTTAACGGAATTAAATTGCCGCTGATTTTATATAATTTTTGTACAAATTGATTGACCGATATTAAATTGTTTTTGTCAAAAAATTGTTTTTCTTCATCGTTAAGTTCTTCTATGTAAATAATTTTTTGAGGATTATATCCTCTCGTATCGCTAAATTGCAACCCGTAAACCTGCTTTAAAACATCTTGCTCATCTTTCAGCAATTCTTCAAATTTTATTTTTTTGTTCATATATTCTTCTCCATTTTATTATTGAATTGATATTTTTCACAGCTAAAGCTGAAGAATGTTCAGGAATTTCATTAAATCAATTAGTAGTGCCAACAAGATTAATTGTCTCGATACGTGCCTTTTCGGCTTCGCTTTCGCTTAAAATTTTAGCTTTAACCATTGCATTGATAACAATAAGCTGCCGTTTCTTCGCCAGCATAAAGTCAACGTATGGCGAATATAAAGAAGGTGCATTTGGCAAACCTGCCAGCATTGCCGACTCAGCTACTGTCAAGTCTTTTGGCTCTTTGCCAAAATAGCCCATAGCTGCATCATATATTCCATAAAAACTTGATCCAAAATAAATTGTATTTAAATATAATTCCAATATCTCATCTTTAGAGAAATTACGCTCCATATTCAACGACAATACTAACTCTTCAGCTTTACGAGTAAAAGACTGTTCTTGTGACAAAAATAAATTTTTAACGAGCTGTTGAGTGATCGTGCTGCCGCCTTCTTCAATTTGACCGGCTTCTACATTAACAATAGTTGCTCGTGCTATGCTTTCGAGATCAAAACCACTGTGACTGTAAAAACGCGAGTCTTCGACAGCGATTATAGCTTGTCTGATCGTAATAGGTATTTCGTTGAGTTTCATATAATGTTGTTTATTTTGAATTTTTTCATTGACGGCCTGCTTTATCGACATAGCTCGCTCGATTCTACCGCTTATGGTACTGTCATCTATTGGGTTGGCATTAGATTTATTCTCACTATTTTGGGATTCAGATTCACTGTTATAATTATTTTCATTGCTATTATTGCTATTAATTTCGTTATCATTATTATTTTTGTTAGAATTATTCATTGAATTTGGGATTTTTTTTTCATTCGCATAGTTATCAATAATTTGATCAGTTGGCGTATCATCAAAGTATTCAGATATTATAAAGTCAATCGGGTGAGAGGTTTTTATTGTAATGGTTATGAAAAATGAAAGAAAGAATACTACAATTAGTGCCAATATTAGCTTAAACATTCTAGAAATAATTACAAAATTTCGTTTTGGCTTCTTTTGTTCAGTGCTCATTTAAAGCTCCTTCAATGTTATTTTTATTTATTTATGAGTCCGTTAATATTTTATCAAATAACATATTAAAAATGCAAGCAACTTATTCAAATTTATGAATTTTTATTGAAAAATAAATTTTGCTATGATACAATGAGCTCAATAACGATGATTAAATATTGCATAAATAAAAAGAGACTGCCGCAATAATGCAGCAATCCCTTTTTAAAAAGGGGTCCAAAATGCCGATACCTTGTTATGCCTAAACCCTGCCAACTCGCAGGTGGGTATCTTAAGCTGAGTTTCTGCTCATCGTTCGGTGACGCTCCAGCATCCGCCCAAATCAAATCAGATTCCCTAATATAAATGTAGGTTAGACAATAATAAAGTTCACGTACATTTCAGGCTGATCCTTCTCACCCAAAATAATAGCACAAAAAAAAGTTCTATGCAAGACTTGACAAGCAAAAAATACTAATAATTTTAAGGAGAATATTTAATGCCAATTTACAACGCTCAGATATTAAAGATTAATCCTGTTGAAGTAAGACGATATGCTGGACTCAGAAAAGCAGAAAATTTTGATGAGCAGCAAATAATTAACGCCTGTGAAGAAGCTCAACTTTTGATTAAAGTGCGCGGCATATGGAATATGTATGATTATGATTGCAACGAACAGGCGATTATGTCCGAACCAAAGGTAATAATTGAAGGTGAATCTATTGGTAAACATTTAAATGGCTGTGATAAGGTTATATGTTTAGCTGCAACCGTCGGTGAAGTCATTGAACACGAAGTTACAGAAAAATTTCGGCACGGTGAATATGTAAATTCTATGCTTCTTGATGCAGCGGCGACAACAGCAGTTGAGCAAGCAGCTGATGAAATGGAAAAAGCCATTGAACAGAAGGTTTCACGCAACGGATATAAGATGCGCTGGCGATTTAGTCCAGGATATGGCGATTGGTCTTTAAATCAGCAGGCAGAATTGTTTAAACTTGCTGGTGCTAAGGAAATTGGTATATCACTTACTGCTGCAATGATGATGAGTCCGCGCAAGTCTATAACGGCAATAATTGGATTGATAAAAAACACCGCTGCCAATGAAAAAAGCAGTCTATCTCATCAATGTGCTGATTGTAATAAGATTGACTGCCCTGCACGAAATAATGATGAATTATGAATTAGGAATGATGAATTACGATTACGGATTGCGCATTATGAATTAATAATTGACGAACTCCTAATTAAGAATTAAGAATTACGAATTGCGAATTACGCATTATTTTAATTCATAATTCCTAATTTCTCATTCCTAATTAATTTATCCTCCGAGATAGGCTTTGCGAATTTCTTCACTGGCAGCAAGTTCTTTGGCGTCGCCGGATATTGTGATTCTGCCAGTCTCAAGAACATAGGCGCGATTCGCTATGGATAGTGCCATGTTAGCGTTTTGCTCAACTAACAGTACCGTCGTTCCAGCTTTATTTATGTCTTCAATTATAGAAAAAATTTCTTTAATTAAAAGTGGCGCCAAACTCATCGACGGTTCGTCCAACAGAAGTAATCTTGGACGACTCATCAATGCTCTGCCCATTGCAAGCATCTGCTGTTCTCCACCGGAAAGTGTGCCGGCGAGCTGCGTCTTGCGTTCTTCAAGACGTGGAAACCGTCTAAACACCATTTGCATATCTTCATTAATTGCGTCAGCATCAGTTCTGATGAACGCACCAAGCTCCAAATTCTCAACAACCGTCATCTCAGCGAATATGCGCCGACCTTCCGGCACTTGAGAGATGCCTTCTTTAACAATTTGATGAGCCGGAAGACCGGCAATATTTTTATTGAGAAATTCAATACTGCCGGTTTTAGGTTTAAGCAAGCCGGATATAGTCCTCAGCGTCGTGGACTTGCCAGCACCATTCGCGCCAATTAACGTGACGATTTCACCTTCGTTGACCGTCAAACTGATACCCTTAATTGCGTGTATTGCGCCATAATAAACATTTATATCTTTTATATCAAGCATCTTTGCCATTTTACCACCTCAAAAATAATTAATTATTCCATTTCGGTCCACCAATCATCAAAAACTTGACCAGGTCGCCCGATATAAACTGTTTCGCCAATCATTGGAGTTAATCGTTCATATGGTTTATTTTTAGACATATATGTCATAACGCTAAAAGGTTCTTTCCAACTGTGCATTGCAAGTGCAAATTTTCCGTTGTGAGAAGTGACGAGCTGTTTGGCTTTAACGTCAACGGTTGCCTGTGCCGTCTCCTCCGGAAGCATATGTATTTTATGCCAGCGTTCATTATACTGACCATTTTCCATTATTGCAAGGTCAAATCCATTAAAGCGATTTCCAATATCTTTAAAATGGTCGCCATAACCGCTGTCGCCGCTGCAAAATACTTTTAGTTTTGGCGTCACAAAAGCAAAACTGCACCACTCAGTTGGATTAGTCGTTAAAAATCTGCCGGAAAAGTGTTGAGACGGCAGGATATGTATACTAAAATCATTTGACAGTTTAATTTCCGTGTACCAATCTTCCTCGTGCAGTTTATCTAAATCAAAATCCCATTGCTCAAAATATTCACCAACGCCCAGCGCACATACTATATGCTTAACTTTTGGCTTCAATGCCATAACGCTCGCATAATCAAGATGATCCCAGTGGTCGTGAGTTATCGCCAACACATCAATTTCTGGAAAATCGTCAGCCGTATAGATATTGCTGCCTGGAAACGCTTTATTAATAAAAAATATCGGCGAGCCATAATCCGAAAACACCGGATCAATTAAAATTCTCCAGCCATTCAACTGCATATAAAAACTTGAGTGACCGAGCCATATTAAAACGTTTTCTGAGCGCGGCAAAGTCAGTAAATCCGTCTTTTTAGACAACATTAATTGTTTTGGAAATAGTTCCGATTTATCTCTCATAATAAATTTAAACGTTGCTAAAAATCGATTTTCCGGTTTTTGTGATGTCATAATATCAACTGGTTCCAGACATTGAAACCGTCCGTCTATATAATGAGGTGATGCTTGTATTCTTGCAAGCCTGTCGCCACTTGGAAGCCGTCCAAATTTCGGCTGATTTACAAAGCATACACCACCGCCAACTGCTGTTCCAATTAATCCTAATCCACCCAATATAAATGCTCTTCTGTTCATAAATTCAGCCTCCAT